>JAHFVB010000358.1 GCA_023264755.1 Mycobacterium sp.
CCAGGTGCGGCCAGCTGCCTGCGGCTTCGGTGCCGGCGAACAGGGCTTGCGACACCGGCTGCACCCGCGGCTCGTCGGGCGCCTCGCGCACGATGCGGTGAATCTTCATCGCCGCCAAGGCAGCGTGCACGCCGGCCAGCAGCTCGTCGGTGCCGACGTCGACGGTCGAGGCACACGGCAAGGTCATCGCGTGTGCCTTGGTGCCGTGCCGGGGCACGTCCAGGGTGATGGTGCCAGGCCCGATGGTCCGCTCGACCGTGCGACCGAGTGCGGCGATGAGGAGCTCGTCGGCGGTTAGCCCCAAAGCCGCCATGGCGCCATCGAGTTCCATGGTCAGCAGCGGCGAGAGCGGTGCCGCCACCTTGGCCAAGTCCTCGACATGAACCGACCCCGCGGCGTCGTAGTCGGTCAGCTGCAAGTTTGCGCGCGTCATGTGAGGAAGATTACCCGGCTGTCCCAGATATGGGACACATCTGCCAAAACCGTGACGGCCATGTCAATAAGTGGGCCAGTGACCGGTTCGCCGTTGGCACTGCCCAACACCGGTAAGTCCCGCTAGTCTGAGTCCGTGCCCAGGACAGACGAGAACGGCAGACAGCTAAAGGCCCTGCTCGACTACCTCCTGGACGGGGACGTCGACGCCAAGGCGATCTACGACGCCCTCGGCACCTCCAGCAGCACCTACTACCGCCGAATCAAGGAAGCCGACTATCCCAACGCCGAGGAGCTGCGGTTGGTCGCCGACCGCTTCCACCTCAGCTACCCCGACCTGCAGGTCCGATTCGGCCTGATGAGCCGCGAAGAGGTCTGGAGCTACGTCGAGTCGGCACCGTTGTCGGTGGTCACCATCGCCGAACCGGTCACCGGACGACGAACCGTGCACCGGCCGAGGCTGCGCAACCTCACGCCCCGGCCCGACGCGCCACCGCTGTAGCGGCAGAATTTGCTGTACGGACGAAGCTCGAAGGCGATCTCATGGGTCTGGCAATCCTCATCACGGTCACGCTGGCGTGCATTGCGTGGAGTTTGTGGATTCGTAGGGTCACCTGGTCGTGCCGCTGGGAGGTAGCCGCGACGCTGAACATCGCCCTGCAAGGGACGACGGTGTTGTTGATGTCGCCGCTGGCCTCCGAGACGCTCGGACACTGGCTGCATGCCCTCACCGGCATGTGGAACCTCGAGGACTACATCGGCCACGACCTGTACGTCGTCGCCGCATCGGCCATCGTGTACAACGCCCTGGGCCGGCTACACGACGACCACGCCATGCAGGCCGCCTTCAAGCAGTACGTCGAACGCCCTGCGACACTGTGCATTCCGCTGCTGCTGGCCACCTTTTCGCTGGGCAACGGCGCGGCGGTCTACCGCGCCGACTTCTTCGAACTCCCCACCGACGCCTGGCTCAGCGCCTACTGGATGATCTTGTGCGGAACCCTCGTCTACCTGCTGGGGTACGGCGCTCGCGCCCTGCTCGTGCTACGCAAGGACCCCCGCTCACGCACCGTCGCCAACGTCTACCTGGCCGCCTGCTTGAGCGGCATCCTGGCCTGCGTCGTGCGCATGACCACCGCGCTGCTGCCGGCCCTGCAACCGGCCGAGAACGGCACCCTGGTGTGGTTCTTCGCCTGCATGTGTGGCACGGGCTTCGCAGTGATGTCGGCCCACTCCTGGCGGACCAAGACCAAGTGGTTCAGCACCACCAAGCGCTAACCACCCGGGGTATCGCCAGCAGCGAGTTCAGACCGCCTCGCTGGCCCTGTTCGGAAACGGTGCGCCGAACTCGGTGACCGAGGTGAACCCATTCGCGCGCGCGGCCGCTGCCCCGCGCCGGATCAGTGCCGCGGTGGCCACGAACCCGGCCTGATCGGCCAGCACGAGCGGCGTCAGCAGCCGGTTGTGCACGAATCCGAAGGACAACCCCTGCTCCGGATCGGCCCAACCGAGTGACCCACCCAAGCCGACGTGTCCGAAGCCGGGCAGGATGCCGCCGAACGGCAGGCCGTGGTACCCGAGGTGGAACGACATCGGAATTCCCAGGTTGCCGTCGGGGTGGAAGCTCGCTTTGCCGGTTAGGCCGGCGACCGTGCCCGCCGACAGGAACTGCCTGCCGTCGATGACACCGCCGTTGGCGATCGCTCCGTACATGCGGGCCAACGCCCGCGCGGTCGCCACCCCGTTGGCCGCGGGCAACTCGCTGTCCAACAGCGGAATGTCGCCCTGCACGGTCGCCTTCATTCCGGGGAAGTACATCGATCCCAGGATGCCCGACACCGGAAGGGCCGCGACGCGCGGCGCGACGGCGTTGAAGATGGGATTCGGTATTCCCCACTGAGGGCCGATGATCTGGGCCGGCTGCGTCGGCGCGCTCACGGGCGGCCTCCCGAGGTGGAAGCCATCGGTGTTCAGCGGAGCCGCCAGTTCGGTACGGAAGAGCTCCCGCATGCCGCGCCCGGTGACGGCCCGCGCCAGCCCGGACATCAGCCACCCGTACGTCAGCGCATGGTAAGCGGGCCGGCCCTTCAACAGGCCCATCGAGGCCGCGGCCATCCGCTCCTCCATGACCAGGTGGTCGAGCAGGTCGGCCTTGGTGGCACCTTGCAGGTGCGCCAGCCCGGCGCGGTGCCGCATGAGATCGCGGACCGTGACGGTGCCCTTGCCGGCGGCGCCGAAGGCCTTCCAGTACTCGGCGACGGGGACGTCGTAGTCGATGAGGCCGCGGTCGACGAGTCGGTGGATGACGGTCGACGCCATCCCCTTGGTAGCGGAGAAGACCATGGTGCCGGTGTCGGCCGACCACCGCCGCCGGCCGCGGCGGTCGGCCCACCCGGTCCAGACGTCGACGACGGGTTGGCCGTCGAGGTAGACCGACAACGCTCCGCCGCCGAGTCGACGCCACGGGAACATCTGAGCAAAGGCTCGGACGGCACAACCGAAGTTGGGATCGGCCGCGCCGCGGACGGAGTGGGGCAGGACCGTGTCATCGGTCCCGTCCGAGAGCGCCGCGCTGCGCTCCCCACGTATTGCCTGGGTCACAATCAACATAATTTACCTGGAGCCCCGGCAAACATTTCGCGGGTTACCAATTCGTTAACCAACCGGCACGCGCCAGACGTGCGCCGTCGGGTCGGGCGTGCCGCTACGGCGCGCCCCGATCGGCGGCCTGGAGGATCTCCTGCGCCGCCAGCGAGGCCGGTAGCTCCCCGGCGCGCACCTGGCGTTCGACCTCGTCTCGCACCGTGCGCACCTGCGGACTGGACAACACCCGGTCCAGCACGGCGTCGCGCACCATGGACCACATCCACTCGACCTGCTGGCTGCGCCTGCGGGCTTCGAACTCACCGGCCTCGGTCAGCACGTCGCGGTGCTTGAGCACGGTGTCCCACAACTCGGACAGCCCGATGCCCTCCAAGGCGCTCATCGTCAAAACCGGTGGGCGCCACAAGGTGTCACGCGGATAGAGCAGTCGGAGCGCACCGGTCAGTTCACGGGCCGCGGCCTTGGCCTCGACGGCGTGCTTGCCGTCCGCCTTGTTGACCACGACGATGTCGGCCAGCTCCAGGACGCCCTTCTTGATGCCCTGCAGCTGGTCCCCGGTCCGCGCCAAGGTCAAGAACACGAAGGTGTCGACCATGTTCGCCACGGTCACCTCGGACTGTCCGACGCCGACCGTCTCGACGAGTACGACGTCGTAACCCGCCGCCTCCAACAACACGATCGTTTCCCTGGTCGCCCTGGCCACTCCGCCCAAGGTTCCCGACGTCGGCGAGGGCCGGATGTAGGCGTCGGGGTGGACGGCCAGCCGGGCCATCCGCGTCTTGTCCCCGAGGATCGAGCCTCCGGTCCTCGTCGACGACGGATCGACGGCCAGCACCGCGACCCGATGCCCCTGCTCGATGAGGTACATGCCGAGCGCCTCGATCGTGGTCGACTTGCCCACGCCCGGCACCCCGGTGATGCCGACGTGCATGGCCTTGCCGGCCTCTGGCATCAACTCCGTCAGCAGCCGCTGAGCCTGCTCGCGGTGGTCTGTCCTGGTCGACTCGACCAACGTGATGGCCCGCGCCAGCGCGGCGCGGTCACCTCCGGCAAGCGCCGCAGCCAGCTTCGAGGTGGTCATCTACCCGAGGTCGTAACCCAACCGCTCGGCCAGCTTCTGCAGCAGGCCGATGGCTGCGTCGGCGATGACGGTGCCCGGCGGGAAGATCGCGGTCGCACCGGCTGCATAGAGCTCGTCAAAGTCCCCTGGTGGGATCACCCCGCCGACGACGATCATGATGTCCGGCCTGCCGACCTCGGCCAGCGCATCGCGCAAGGCTGGCACCAGCGTCAGGTGCCCGGCGGCCAGCGACGAGACCCCCACCACGTGGACGTCGTTGTCGGCGGCCTGACGGGCCACCTCCTCGGGGGTGGAGAACAGCGAACCGACGTCGACGTCGAAGCCGATGTCGGCGAACGCCGTGGCGATCACCTTCTGGCCCCGGTCGTGACCGTCCTGGCCCATCTTGGCCACCAGGATGCGTGGCCTGCGGCCGTCGGCCTCGGCGAACTTTTCGACCAGTTCCGTTGCAGCGGTTACGTTACTGACCTTCCCCACCTCGTCTCGGTAGACGCCGGAGATGGTGCGGATCTCCGCCTGATGCCGTCCGTAGACCTTCTCGAGCGCATCGGAGATCTCGCCGACGGTGGCCTTCGCCCTGGCGGCATCGATGGCCAGCGCCAAGAGGTTGTTGCCCAGTCCGTCCTCCCCTGCCGGGCCCGAAGCCCCCGCTGCGCGGGTCAATTCGGCCAAGGCGGCCTGTGTGGCGGCCTCGTCCCGGTCGGCGCGCAGCCGCTGGAGTTTCTCGATCTGCTCGGCGCGCACGCGGCTGTTCTCGACCTTGAGCACTTCGATCTCGTGGTCCGAGTCCACCTGATACTTGTTGACGCCGATGACGGTCTGTTGCCCGGAGTCGATGCGGGCCTGGGTACGCGCCGCGGCCTCCTCGATGCGCAACTTCGGGATGCCGTCGTCGATGGCCTGTGCCATGCCGCCGTGCTCGTCGACCTCACGGAAGTGGGCGCGCACCTTCTCGGCCAGCTGGTGGGTGAGCCACTCGACGTAGTACGAACCACCCCAGGGGTCGATCGGCCGGGTGGTGCCCGACTCCTGCTGCAGCAGCAGCTGGGTGTTGCGGGCGATGCGGGCCGAGAAGTCGGTCGGCAACGCCAACGCCTCGTCGAGGGCATTCGTGTGCAACGACTGCGTATGGCCCTGCGTGGCCGCCATGGCCTCGATACACGTGCGCGCGACGTTGTTGAACGGGTCCTGAGCGGTCAGCGACCAGCCCGACGTCTGGGAATGCGTTCGCAGCGAGAGCGACTTGTCGCTCTTGGGGTGGAACTGCGCGACGAGCTCGCTCCACAGCAGGCGGCCCGCGCGCAGCTTGGCGACCTCCATGAAGAAGTTCATCCCGATGCCCCAGAAGAACGACAGCCGGGGCGCGAACTTGTCGATGTCCAGGCCCGCTGCGAGGCCGGCCTT
>JAHFVB010000359.1 GCA_023264755.1 Mycobacterium sp.
AGTTCGCGCCCAGCGCAGTCGATTCCGACTGGGAGCTCGACATCGCCGGGCAGCGCGTGCAGGTCATCCGGCGCAAGGGCATGGGCGGCGTGCTGGAGTTCGGCACCACGGTGCTATCCGCCGCCGACGGCAGCATCGCCGGATTGCTCGGCGCCTCCCCGGGCGCGTCCACGGCGGTCCCGGCCATGCTCGACGTGTTGGAGCGCTGCTTCCCGGACCGCTACCAGGGCTGGCTACCCAAGCTCAAGGAGCTGGTGCCCACCCTGGGGACCGAGTTGTCCAAGGAACCCAAGCTCTTCGAGGAGATCTGGGCCTGGGGTTCCAAGGCGCTCAAGTTGGACCAGGCTCCCACCGCGTTGCCCGCATCCGTGTGAAGCCCGCATCGTGACGTTCGTGCCGAGGCGCAGCTGGGCCAAGGACCTCGACGCCGCGACGCTCTATGAGCTGCTCAAGCTGCGGGTAGAGGTCTTCGTCGTCGAGCAGGCCACCCCGTACCCGGAGTTGGACGGGCGGGATCTGCTGGCCGAGACGCGGCACTTCTGGTTGGAGGGCGCCGACGGCAAGGTCATCTCGACGCTGCGGTTGATGGAGGAGCATCCCGGTGGCGAGAAGGAGTTTCGCATCGGACGGGTGTGCACCAAGCGATCCGAACGCGGACACGGCCACACCAACCGGCTCATGCAGGCCGCGCTGGCCGAGGTCGGCGACTACCCGTGCCGGATCAACGCCCAGACCTACCTCGAGGAGATGTACGCCAAACATGGATTCGTGCGCGACGGTGAGGAATTCCTCGACGACGGAATCCCACACGTTCCCATGCTGCGCAACCCAGTTGGCGTGATCGGATGACGACGGGAAAGGTGACCGGAGGGCAGGAGCGAAGCGACCCGGGAAGTGTGGCCGGAGGGCAGGAGCGAAGCGACCCGGGAAGTGTCACCGGAGGGCAGGAGCGAAGCGACCTGGGAAGTGTGACCGGCTATCCGTTCAGCGCGCTCGTCGGACAGGACCAACTGCGGTTGGCGTTGCTGCTGTGCGCGGTGCGCCCCGAGATCGGCGGCGTGCTGATCCGCGGCGAGAAGGGCACCGCGAAGTCCACGGCGGTGCGCGGGCTGGCGCAGGTGCTGGGCCTGGCGGACGGAACCGATCCGACCGCCAAGCTCGTCGAATTGCCCATCGGGGCCACCGAAGACCGCGTGGTCGGATCGCTGGATCTGCAGCGGGTACTCCGCGACGGCGAACACGCGTTCTCGCCGGGGCTGTTAGCGCGTGCACACGGTGGCGTGCTGTATGTCGACGAGGTGAACCTGCTCCACGACCACCTGGTCGACGTCTTGCTCGACGCCGCCGCGATGGGCCGGGTGCACGTCGAACGCGATGGCATCTCGCACAGCCACGAGGCACGGTTCACGCTCATCGGCACCATGAATCCGGAAGAAGGCGAGCTGCGCCCCCAGCTGCTCGACAGATTCGGGTTGACCGTGGACGTGATGGCCTCCCGCGACGTCGACGTGCGGGTCGAGGTCATTCGCCGCCGCATGGACTTCGAGGCCGATCCCGACGGGTTTGCGCGGAGGTATGCCGACGACGACGCCGCTTTGGCTCGGCGCATCGCAACGGCGCGTGCCCTGGTCGGCGAGGTGAACTTGCCGGACAACGAGTTACGCCGCATCGCCGCGCTGTGTGCGGCCTTCGACGTGGACGGGATGCGCGCAGATCTGGTGGTGGCCCGCACGGCGGTCGCCCATGCGGCGTGGCGGGGCGCCGAGACCGGTGAAGTGCCGGGGCAGCTCACCGTCGTCGAAGCCGACATCCGCGTCGCCGCCGAATTCGCCCTGCCGCACCGCCGCCGCCGTGATCCGTTCGACGACCCCGGGCTCGACCCCGACCAGCTCGACCAGGCGCTGGCCCAGGCCGACGACGACCAGCCGCCGGATCCGGAGCCACCTCAGTCGCCCGAGCCTCCCGACGGCGACGGCGGAGGCGCCCCCGACAGTCCGGATCGGCCTGTCCCAGGGGGAAATTCGGCCGCGTCGCCTCCCAAGACCAATGCGCCTGCTTCGGCGGCCTTCCGGACCAGGGCGCTGGTGGTGCCCGGGGTGGGCGACGGCGCGCCGGGCCGGCGGTCCCGCGCACGCAATCGGGCGGGCAAGCCCGTCGCGTCCACCGCGGACCCAGCGACCGGCCATGGCGTGCACGTGTTCGGGACGCTGCTCGCGGCGGCCGGTCGGCAGCGCCAGCGTGGTCCGCTGACGGTGGCCGTGTCCGACGTCCGCCAGGAGGTCCGGGAGGGCCGTGAGGGCAATCTGGTGATATTCGTCGTCGACGCGTCGGGATCGATGGCGGCGCGCGATCGCATGTCGGCCGTCGGCGGGGCCACCCTGTCCTTGCTCAGGGACGCCTACCAGCGTCGAGACAAGGTCGCGGTCATCACCTTTCGCGGTCAGCAGGCGCAGGTCCTGTTGCCGCCCACCTCGTCGGTGCACATCGCCAGTCGCCGACTGGCCCGCTTCGACACCGGCGGGAAGACCCCGTTGGCGCAAGGCCTGCTCGCCGCCCGCGACGTCGTCGTGCGCGAGAAGGCCAGGGACCGGGCGCGCCGTTGCCTGGTCGTCGTGCTCACCGATGGTCGAGCGACGGGCGGGCCGGACCCGCTGGGCCGGACGCGCGCCGCGGCGGCTCGGTTGGTGGCCGAAGGGGCCGCTGCCGTCGTCGTCGACTGCGAAACGTCGTATCTGCGACTCGGTTTGGCCGAGGAATTGGCGCGCCACCTCGGGGCCCCCGCGGTTCGGCTGGCGCAGCTTCGGGCCGACGTGCTCAGCCGACTGGTCAAGACCGAGACCGATTCCAACGCAGCGTGAGCAACGGGTAGGGAGCTCAGATGCCACAGGGCCAACCGCTAGCCGTTCCGAACGACGGTCTGACCACGCGCGTCCGTCGCAACGCTCCTTTGCTCGCCGTGCACACCGGGCCGGGCAAGGGCAAGTCCACCGCAGCCTTCGGCATGGCGTTGCGCGCCTGGAATCAGGGCTTCGACGTCGCGGTCTTCCAGTTCGTCAAGAGCGCGAAGTGGAAGGTGGGGGAGGAGAGCGTATTTCGCGAGCTGGGCCGGCTGCACGACGAGCAGGGCATCGGCGGGTCGGTGCAATGGCACAAGATGGGCTCTGGCTGGTCGTGGTCGCGCAAGCCCGGCAGCGAGGTCGACCACGCGGCCGCGGCCGCCGACGGTTGGGCCGAGATCGCCCGCCGGTTGGCCGCCGAGCGCCACGACTTCTACGTGCTCGACGAGTTCACCTATCCGCTGAAGTGGGGCTGGGTGGCGGTGGAGGAAGTGGTCGAGGTACTGGTTTCCCGGCCGGGCACCCAGCACGTCGTGATCACCGGGCGCGACGCCCCGCCCCGCCTGCTCGACGCCGCCGACCTGGTGACCGAGATGACGAAGGTCAAGCACCCGATGGATGCGGGCCGCAAGGGCCAGCGCGGCATCGAATGGTGACCGGATGAGCACCGTGCCCGCCGTCGTCGTCGCCGCCCCCGCCTCCGGTAGTGGCAAGACGACGGTGGCCACGGGGCTGATGGGTGCGCTGCGCAAGGCCGGCCACACCGTCGCACCGTTCAAGGTCGGCCCGGACTTCATCGACCCCGGCTATCACGCCCTGGCTACCGGCCGCCCTGGCCGCAACCTCGATCCCGTGCTGGTCGGCGACGCCCTCGTCGGCCCGCTGTATCGACACGGAAGCGCAGGCGCCGACGTCGCCGTCGTCGAAGGCGTGATGGGGCTCTTCGACGGCCGCATCGACCCCAATGGGGGTGACTCGGCGCGGGGTTCCACCGCCCACGTCGCCGGGCTGCTAGGTGCCCCGGTCGTGCTCGTCGTCGATGCCCGCGGCCAGAGCCACAGCGTGGCCGCCCTGCTGCACGGCTTCACCACCTTCGATGCGTCGGTGCGCATCGTCGGCGTCATCCTGAATCGAGTGGGCTCGCCGCGGCATGCCGAGGTGCTGCGCCAGGCCTGCGAACACGCCGGCGTCCCGGTGCTCGGGGCCATCCCGCGCACCGACGAATTATCGGTTCCCTCACGACATCTCGGGTTGGTAACCGCCGTCGAACACGGCCTGCGGGCCCAGCAGGCCGTCGCTGCGATGACCGAGCTGGTCGGCCGCCACGTCGACGTCGCCGCCGTCGTCGACGCCGCGGCCGCCCGCGTCGACGCATTGCCGTGGGACCCTGCCTTCGCCGAACCGGTGGGCGGCGGCGTCACCATCGCACTCGCGGCCGGCAAGGCGTTCAGCTTCGGCTATCCCGAACACACCGAACTGCTGCACGCCGCCGGCGCCCAGGTCGTCGAATTCGACCCGTTGACCGAGGCGCTCCCGGCGGCCACCGCGGCGGTCGTGCTGCCCGGTGGCTTCCCCGAGCAGTACGGTCCCGAACTCTCCGCGAACGAGTCCGTACGCCGACAGCTGCGGGCCCTGGCCAGCTCGGGTGCGCCCATACACGCCGAATGCGCGGGCCTGACGTATCTGGTCGACGACCTCGACGGGCTACCCATGTGCGGGGTGCTGTCGGGTTCGGCGCACTTCACCGACCGGTTGACGCTGGGGTACCGCGACGCCGTCGCGCCCGTGGACTCGAGCCTGCACCCCGCGGGTTCCCGCGCGGCGGGCCACGAATTCCACCGCACCGCAGTGACCTTCGCGAAAACCTACGACGCGGCCTGGGCGTTCCGGGGCGCCGGCTCGGCCCCGGTCGCCGACGGCGCCGTGCAGGGCGGCGTACATGCGGCCTATCTGCACACCCACGCCGCGGCGCACCCGCAGGCGGCGGCCCGGTTCGTAGCCGCGGCGAGCCGCGCATCGGGCACCACGTCGGGCACCGCATCGGGGACAGCGGCGGCCCACACAGCGGAAGCACCGGCCACGACATCTAAGCTCGCCCGGTGAGTGACAACGCCTATCTGGTCGGCCTACGCCTGGACGGCAGGAAGGTGGTCGTGGTCGGCGGGGGCACCGTCGCGCAGCGCCGCCTGCCGTTGCTGCTGGCCAACGGAGCCGACGTCCACGTGATCACCCGGGCGGCCACCCCCGCGGTCGAGGCCTTCGACGGAATCACGCTGACCCTGCGGGACTTCCAGGAAGGCGACCTCGACGGCGCCTGGTACGCCATCGCCGCGACCAACGACCCGGACGTCAACGCGGCCATCGTCGCCGAGGCGGAGCGCAGGCACATCTTCTGCGTGCGGGCCGACATCGCCCGTGACGGTTCGGCCGTCACCCCGGCCTCGTTCGAATACGAGGGGTTGGCAGTCGGTGTCCTGGCGAGCGGCGAACACCGGCGTTCGGCGGCCATCCGGTCCGCCATCCACGAAGCGCTGCAGCAGGGCACCGTCGCCACCCACGCTCCGGACGCCGCCGACACCCCGTACCGCGGGGTGGCCCTGGTGGGCGGAGGCCCAGGCGATCCCGAGCTCATCACCGTGCGCGGTCGCCGGATGCTCGCCCACGCC
>JAHFVB010000360.1 GCA_023264755.1 Mycobacterium sp.
AGGTCCTCGAACGGGTTTCGCCACTGAAGTTGGTGACCGGATAGAGCAGGAATTGAAGCGCGGGCTGTCGGAACCCTTCGTCGCGCGCCAGCATCGACACCACGGCCGCCAGGTTGCCGCCGGCGCTGTCCCCTCCGACCGCGATGCGGTCCGGATCGGCGCCGAGTTCGGCCGCACCAGCCACGGCCCACCGGTAGGCGGCGTACGCGTCCTCGACGGCGGCAGGTGCCTCGTGTTCCGGTGCCAGCCGATAGTCGACCGACAGCACGTGCACGTCGGCGTCGCGACAGATCAGCCGGCACAGCACGTCGTGGGTCTGCAGGTCGCCGACCACGAAACCGCCGCCGTGGAAGAACACCAACAAGGGACGCAAGGTAGCGGTGCCGCCGGCATCCACGGGGGCATCGACGGGTGCATAGTGCCGCGCTCGCAGCGGACCCGCCGGACCGGGCAGCGTCAGGTCGGTCACGCCCACGGGGATGGAGGACGTGATGACCCTGGCCAGCTTGCGTAGCTGGACCCGCGCGACGTCGACGTCGCTGCTGGCCACCAACGCGTTCAGTTTGGAAGCCGCCTGCAAGGTGAGCATCAGCTGCAGGGTGGTGTCCAGGGTGTTGCCGTCGACGGTGACCCGGCGCCCGCCCATCAGCAGCTTCTTCATCGAATCGGGTATCCGCGGGATTAGCCGGAGGGTGCCGGCACTGGCGGCGCTCAGCACCGCCAGTCGGCCTGGACCGGGCCGGCCCGCCCCCGGATGGGGCACCGTGGATGCGGATGCCGACTTTGCCGGGGAATTCGGACGTCGGCCAACGGGTTCGGTCACGCCGGCTTACGCTAATTCACCGCGGCCGCCGGATGGGCCGAATTGGCCTCGCCACCACGGCGAGTGGATTGAGCTGGCGTAAGTCACCCGTAATATCCTGATCCGAGTCGGTGTGCCCGAGCGGGTCACCAGCAGCTCCAACATCACAGAGTAGGTGACATGACCTCGGCGGCAGCGATTCCCAACGTAGCTCTCAACGACGAGAACTCGATCCCAGCGCTTGGCATCGGCGTCGGCGAACTTTCGGAGGCCGATACCGAGCGCGCGGTGTCCGCCGCACTCGAGCTCGGCATCCGACTCATCGACACCGCGGCGGCCTATGGCAACGAGGCGGCGGTGGGACGGGCGATCGCAGCGTCGGGCCTGCCCCGCGCCGAGCTCTTCGTCACCACCAAGCTCGCGACCGAGGACCAGGGCTACACCACGTCGCAGGAGGCGTTGAAGGCCAGCCTCGAGCGCCTCGACATGGAATACGTCGACCTGTACCTCATCCACTGGCCCGCCGGCGATACCGGCCGATACGTGCACAGCTACGGCGGCCTGTTGAAGTCCAGGGACGTCGGTCACGCCAAGTCCGTCGGCGTCGCCAACTTCACCGCAGACGATCTGACCAACGTGATGGACCTGACGTTCTCGGTGCCCGCGGTCAACCAGATCGAGCTGCATCCGCTGCTGAACCAGGCCGCGCTGCGCGCCTTCCACGCCGAACACGGCATCGCCACCCAGGCCTACGGCCCGCTGGGCGTCGGCAAGCTGCTCGACAATCCGACGGTCACCGCCATCGCGGGTGAGTACGGCAAGTCGCCCGCCCAGGTGCTGATCCGGTGGAGCCTGCAGCTGGGCAACATCGTGATTCCGCGGTCGTCCTCACCGGAGCGGATCGCCGAGAACGCCGATGTCTTCGAATTCGAATTGGCCAACGAGCACATGGACGCGCTCAACGGCCTCGATGACGGCACGCGGTTCCGCCCGGACCCGGAGACCTACACCGGCACGTAACGTCGCCACCACATCCCTGCGCATGAGCCGATGCGGTTGAGTTGCGCGCCGGTCGCCACGCCTTCGTCACGACGGGACTGCGTCGAGTCGAGGTGGCGCCAGCCGAGTTCGTCATCGGGGTCGGGCATTGCGCCGCACGCGGCGGTTCCGTTCGGTCTTGACCAACCACATGGCCGCGAACTCCTTGTGCCGCCGCAGGCCTAGCCGGTTGCACAGTAGGTGACTTGCGCTTTGTAGCACGGCCGGCGTCATCACCGCGTCGCCCTGGGCCGAGTCAGCCCAGAAGTCGCGCAGGGCGGCGACGAGGTTGCCGTCCGCGTCATTTCGCGGATGTCGTTTGCGCAGCAGGGTTTTGATCTCGTGTACCGCAGGGCCGAGCTCCCGGTTACAAGTCGTGACCGCGACCTCGATGACCTCGTCTGCGTGCGCTCGGCTCGGGTCGAGACCTTCGAGCCATCGGGCCATTGGGCCATTGGGCCATTGGGCCATTGGGCCATTGGGCCAAGACACCAGCTGCGGCCTCGACACCCGGCCTGATGTGCGGAACGGAGGCGACAGGGTCCACCGGGTCGGGGTCGATCATCGGCAACGTGGCGACGATGTGCGCGGTCTCCAAACAAACAACCGCTCGTGGCAAGGAAAGCTCCGAGGCCCGCCGTAGCGTTCGAGTTCGCGGAGGTAGACGGGGACCGAGTAGTCGCCGATGCGGCCAGCCAGGCGACCTCGGCAAGCCAGGCCAAGACACGGGCTTTTCGATGTTCCGCCGAGTCGCGGCGCCGGCTGCGGCGTGGACGGCCAACCGGGCGGGCCCGGTGGTCCTGATCGAAGCCAGGGTGTGAGTGTCGCCGATGCCGCGCATGACGGTAACGACCAGCCGATCGGCGCGTTCGATCAGCGCAGGGTTCGGGTACAGCCGAGCCTCGGGCAGCTCGCGAGTCTCTTCCACCAGACGCCTCGCGACCGCTCCAGAGGCTCGGACGTGCCAGAGGTGGGACTTGCCGAGCACCGGTTCGCCTTCGCCGACCGGCAACACTGCCAACCCCGCGAACATGCCGAACGGCGTGCATCTGGTGCTTAGGCGCAGCGCGTACTTCAACAAGCCCTTGTGCAAGCGTTTGCGCTTCTTCAACGGCAGCTCGGCTCCCGGGGCGGACAGCAACTTGTCGACCTGGCCCGCCAGCACCGGGCTGGCAAGCGACACCGCCTCTTGGAGGCCACCTTCGATCACAGCCGCGCGATGGCATCGACGTACCCACACTCAGCGGGGTCGTCGGGATACTCGGCGACCGTTCCCAGCGAACACCGCGGGATCACGCTGTCGGACAGTGAGCCCAAGTCCGTCATCCGCCGCTGGAAGCCGTCGAACCGGGATTCGACGGGCTCACCGATCCACGGGCTCCGACGATTTCTCGGTGTCGAACGTACTCCTAAACAACACCCAAAGATTCGACACCGCGATTACCGCATTGACGTAGCTTCCCGGCGCATGCATGGTCGGGATCAACACGATGATCACGCAGGTTAGCACCAAAGTTATCTTCGGCCAGGTTCTTTCAAACGTCCCACGACGGTGAAAGACCAAAGCCAACACTACGAGCAGTATGACGTAGAGGATTGTGGCCAGAATCCACCAATACTCAATCAACCAACGTTCAAACATCAATTGGCTCTACCGATCTCTATCGTGGTGGCGCCCTCGTGACTCACGGCTTGCAATGCGCCCCGTCCGATCCGCAGCCGTCCAACTTCGAGTGCGTCGCAACGGTGAGCCCGGTCCCCGCGACAGTGAGCCCGGTGATCTGAACTGTCAGCTGTACACAGTCCATACCACGCTCGCCGCACCCACCGCACTGATCGACTCCGGATCCCACTTGTCAATATCGGCTATAGACAGAGTCATCGCGCGTTCCAACAATCAAATCTCTGCTGCGGCGTTGCGTACCGAATCAGCCGAGGACTGGTCGTGCCGACTGTAGAGCTGTGCCGCACTCGTGAACTTATCCCCGTGTTCAGCAAGATTCTTGTGATGTCCCTCCGTGGCCTTCTGCCATTCAGTACTGAGCGACGCCAAAGCCGTCGCAGATTGACCCACCCAACCGGACAGAGCCGAAGCAATTGCTGTATCGCTAGTGGTGAATGCGGATTTCACAGTCGTGGCAATCTCCCCGATGTCAACGCCCGAGCGGTGAACCTCAGCTGGCGTCACCTTTAGCTCACTCATACATCTCCTCCGGTGCCCTACACACCCGTGTCGGCCGCCCCTGATTCCTCCACCCTAGACCCGGCGGACGCACTCGCCACACACCAATTTCTAGGACAGCCAGCAAACTCGCTCCAGCAGGGCGGTGTGGACGCCATCATGTCTCCAACGAGTTCAGCCTGCCCTACCTGACGAAGACCGAACCGATCACCGCGATCACCATGGCGCGCATCATCGGTGAACTGCTCGGCGACATCTCGATTCCCTACGGCGTCAACATCTTGCGGGACGGGCGCGCCTCGATCGACATCGCCGTGGCCACCGGTGCGCAGTTCGTCCGCGAGATCTTCACCGAGGTCTACGCCAGCGACTTCGGCTTGTGGAACATCAACATCGGCGAAGTGGCCCGACACACCGGACCCGCGTCGGCGGCGCCGGGGTGCGGCTCTTCTTCAACATCGTTCCCGAATCGGCCACCTACCTCGCCCAACGGGAGCTGGCCTCGATCACCCGCACGACCGTGTTCGCCACCCTTCTCGACGCCATCTGCGCCTCAGGGCTCACCGCCGGCGCGCCAACCGATCTCGCCGCGCTCTCGGTCGTCAAGCAATCCGCCGGAACCGTGCCGGTGTTCGTCAACACCGGCGTCAAGGCCGAGAACGTCGCCGAGCAGCCGGCGCTGGCCGACGGCGCGATCGTCGGGACGTACTTCAAGCAAGACGGAGTCTTCGAGAACCGCGCCCCACGCAAGCGCGTCGAAGAGCTGATGACCAACGCCAGGGCTGCCCGCGGCTAAGGCCCGCCATCGGAATCCGGCGACTCGTCGATCGGCGATCAGGCTGCCGGACACGTGGCGGCCGCGTCTCGCAGCCGCGGCACCGACGGCGCGTCCACGGGCAGCCCGTAGCCGCGCAACACCGCGATGAACTGCATGGCGTACTGGCACCAGAACGCATGGTTGGGCGGCATCCAGTCGGCCGGCTGCCCGTCGCCCTTGTCCTGATTGGCCTGGCCCTGCACCGCAATGAGATTGGCGGGGTCGTTGGCGAACCGGACCCTCAGTTCGTCGCTCCAATTCCGCGCTCCGAGGTCCCAGGCCAGCGCAAGCGGGACGATGTGGTCGATCTGCACCGACGCGCCAACCTGATTGCCGCGGGTGAAGTGGATGACGTCGTTGGTGTACGGGTCGTACAGCGTGCCGGTGGCCACGGCCGTGGGGCAGCGGGTGGTCGACACGTAGGTCTTGTCGACCAGGTCCCGGTCGAGGATGTCGTTGCGGGTGTCGCAGCCGTTGTGTCCGCCGGGGGCGGTGGTGTCGTCGGTCCACGCGTCCCCGAAGGCCGCTCTGCGGTAGTCGTGCCCGCGGACTCGCCCGGGTATCTCGGGTATCCCCGCGAGCACGTCGGTGCCGGCGACGACCGTCGGCACGTCTGCCTTCGCGACGAATTCCGGCGCTCGTTGCGTCGACGTGGTCACCTGG
>JAHFVB010000361.1 GCA_023264755.1 Mycobacterium sp.
ACCTCCTTCATGGCCTTGATCTGTGCAGCGCCACCGACGCGGGACACCGACACACCGACGTTGATGGCCGGTCGCACACCCTGGTTGAACAGGTCGGACTCCAGGAAGCACTGGCCGTCGGTGATCGAGATGACGTTGGTGGGGATGAACGCCGAGATGTCGTTGGCCTTGGTCTCGATGACCGGCAACCCGGTCATGGAGCCGCCGCCCAGTTCGTCGGACAGCTTGGCGCAACGCTCCAGCAGGCGGGAGTGCAGGTAGAACACGTCGCCGGGGAACGCCTCGCGGCCCGGCGGGCGGCGCAGCAGCAGCGAGATGGCGCGGTAGGCGTCGGCCTGCTTGGAGAGGTCGTCGAAGACGATGAGGACGTGCTTGCCGTCGTACATCCAGTTCTGGCCGATGGCCGAACCGGTGTAGGGGGCCAGCCACTTGAAGCCGGCGGGATCCGAGGCCGGGGACGCGACGATGGTGGTGTACTCCATCGCGCCGCCCTCTTCGAGCGCGCGCTTGACGCTGGCGATCGTGGTGCCCTTCTGGCCGATCGCGACGTACACGCAGCGCACCTGCTGCTTGGGGTCGCCGGTCGCCCACGCCTCGCGCTGGTTGAGGATCGTGTCGACGCAGACCGCGGTCTTGCCGGTCTTGCGGTCACCGATGATCAGCTGACGCTGGCCGCGGCCGATCGGGGTCATGGCGTCGATGGCCTTGATGCCGGTCTGCAGCGGCTCGGAGACGCCCTGGCGCTGCACCACGGACGGCGCCTGGAGCTCCAACGCGCGACGCTTGTCCGACGCGATGTCGCCCTGGCCGTCGATCGGCTGGCCGAGCGGGTTGACGACGCGTCCGAGGAAGGCGTCGCCGACCGGTACGGAGAGCACCTCGCCGGTGCGCTTGACCTGCTGGCCCTGCTCGAGCTGCTCGAAGTAGCCGAGGATGACCGCGCCGATGCTGTGCTCGTCGAGGTTCAGCGCGACACCGAGTACGCCGCCGGGGAACTCGAGGAGCTCCTGGGTCATGACCGAGGGCAGGCCCTCGACGTGGGCGATGCCGTCGCCGGCGTCGATGACCGTGCCGACCTCTTCACGCTGGGTGTCGGCGGAAAACGACGATACGTAGTCCTCGACGGCGCCTTCGATGTCAGCAGCGGAGATTGTCAACTCTGCCATGATTGTTCGTCTTCCTACCTTTTGATGTGGATTGTGGTGGTCGGGGCCGGGGTCGTCGTTTCCTCGCGCAAGCGCTCGTCAGTCCGGCAGCTGAGTCTGTGCGGCAGCCAGGCGTGATGCGATGGAGCCGTCGATTACCTCGTCCCCGACGGTGATGGAGAGTCCGCCCAGGAGTTCGGGATCGACGTGAAGCTGCACGGACACGGGATGTCCGTATATCCGCGACAGCACCTCGACGAGCCGGGTGCGCTGTGCGTCGGACGGCTCGGCTGCGGCGGCGACGTGTGCGACGACCTCGCCGCGTCGGGCCACCGCGAGCTCGGCCAGGTCGATGACGGCGTCATCGGCCCGCTCGCCGCGGAGCTGGCCAATGGTCTGCTTCAGCAGGGCTGCGGCGGTGCCGTTGAGCCCAGAACCTTCGATGACCTTGTCCAGCAGGGCAATTCGACCGTCCACCGGCGTGGTGTAGTCACTGAGTGCGGCGCTGAGCCGGGGCTCGGCGTCGAGTACGCGCCCGAAGCGGAAGAGTTGGTCCTCCACCTCGTCGACTTCGCCTTCGAGCTCGGCCCGCTTCAACAACGCCAACCGCGCGGTGTGTTCGATGCCGTCGACGAGGTCGGATGGTGCCGACCAGCGCTGGGACACGGCCGTCCGCAGCAGTTTCGCGGTGTGCTCGTCGACCTTGTCGGAGAACAACCGGTCGACCATCCGCAGCTTGGCGGTGGCATCGCTCGCGGGCTCGGCGAGGTGCTTGGTGAGCGCCGGTTCGGCGATCAGCAGGCGAACCACCGAACCGAGCTCGTCGGCCACCGTCGTGAGCTCGGGAGCTCCGAGTCCACCGGTCACGTCGTCGAACTCGGCATCCAGTGCAGCAAGCGCCTGCCGGCTGGCGGCTCGCAGTCGGGCCGAGGCGCCAGTCTCGATGACCGCGCTCGACGGTGCCATCTCGTCCAGGTCGGCCAGGAACCGGTCGACCGACTGCGACTGCGCCTCCGGATCGGCCACGTGGGCCCGAACGAGCTCGGTGGCCTTCTGCACCGTCTCGTCGCCCAAGCCGGCCCGTAGCTGCCGGATGAGCTGCTGGCGCATCAACTGAACCTGTTGTACGCCTTGGCTCTTGATGCGCTCGGCATCTACGCCGGCTTGTTCGGCGAGCTGGGCGGCGATTCGCTCGGCGTCCTGCTTGGCTTCGTCGGTGACCTTCTCCGACTGCGCCTTCGCCTCGGCCAGGGCCTTGGCGTGCATTTCGTCGGCCTCGGTCAGCTTCTTGGCGGCCGCCGCACTATCGGCAAGCGCGGTGCGGATCGCCTCCTGCTGCTTCTGCATCAGCGTCCGGACCGGCGGCACCACGTACTTCCAGATGATGAACACGATGACCGCGAAGCCGATGAGTTGCCCGATGAATGTCGACATTTACTTCCGTCCTGAATTCACGTCGACGCCGAGAATGCGGCTGGCCAGGGTGGCCGCCAAGGGGTCCACCGAGGACTGCAATTCGGATTGCGTCGCCGAACCCTCTTGAGCCAGCTGAGCATCCGCCTCGCGCACGGTCTCGGCCACTTCACCACTGGCCTCGGCCCGCTTCTCGTCGACGACCTGACGGCCAGCGGTACGAGCTTCGTCGCGGATGGACGAGGCTTCGGTGCGCGCCCCTGCCATCGCCTGTTCGTAGTCCGCTTGCGCGGCGGCGACCTGCTCGGCGGACTTGCGGTTGTCCGCGGTGGTCTTGGCGAGCATCGCTTCGCGCTCGGCCAGCACCTTGCTGATCGGTGGCACCACCCACTTCGTGATCACGCCAAGCACGATCAAGAAGATGAGCAGCACGACGAAGAAGGTGGCGTTGGGGATCAGAAAGTTGCTCTGGCCCCCGCCGCCTCCTTCCGCCGCCGCGGCGGAAGCCAGGATCGTTGCGGTCAGTTCACCCATGCGCTCGGTTGACTAGCCCGCGTAGACCGGCGTAGCGAAGACGAACAACGCCATGAAGGCCAGGTTGATGAAGTAGGCCGCTTCCACCAGACCGACGGTGATGAAGAACGGGGTGAACAACCGGCCCTGCGCTTCGGGCTGCCGCGCGATACCGGAGATCAGGGCGTTACCGGCGATACCGTCACCGATACCGGCGCCGATCGCGCCGCCACCCATGATCAGCCCGCCGCCGATCAGCGCACCCGCCGTGATGAGGGCGTTTGCATCCATTCCTATTTCCTCCTTGATAGCTGGCGGCGGTGCCACCAGGACTGCTCTTCATACTTGTCGTGCAGGACTGTTAGTGGTGCTCTTTTCGTCTTCGGGCTCCAGTTCCATCGACTGGCTGAAGTACAGGATCGTCAACAGCGCGAAGATGAAGGCCTGGATCAAGCCCACGAAAAGGTCGAACGTCTTCCAGATCGCGTTGGGCGCCCACAGGATGTAGGGCGGGAACAAGGCGATGAGCCCGACGAGGATGCCGCCGGCGAACATGTTGCCAAAGAGTCGCAGCGACAACGAGATCGGCTTGGCGAACTCTTCGATGATGTTGATCAGGAACATCGGCGCGAAGTGTCCCTTGAGGGTCTGCTTGACGTGACCGATGGGTCCCCGCCGCCAGATGCCCGCGAGGTGGTAGCAGACGAAGACGAACAGGGCCAGCGCGAGCACGTAGTTGATGTCGGACGCGGGCGGCGCGATCAGTTCGGTGGCGGCGCCATCGGGTCCGTCGAACTGCACGGGCAGCACCGACAACCAGTTGGACACCAGGACGAACACGAAGATCGTGACTGCGAGCGGCAGCACGAATGGGGCGACCTTCATGCCGATGGCCGTCTCGATCTGCTGACGCAGCTGCATCGTGATGGCCTCGAAGAACAGCTGCACGCCGCCGGGCACGCCGGTCGAGGTGACCTTGGCCCGTAGGAAGAACGCCAAGCCGATCACGATGATGGCCGCCAACGACGTGGCGATGATCGTGTCCAGATTGAAGGTCAGGCCAAGCCATTGGACTTGCTCGTGATGCCCGACGTGGATGGCACCCTCGGCGAGAACAGTGTCAGTCATTGCTGTCAGCTCAATCCTTCGATTCCGTGTCGAGCACGTCGAGTCCTTCGGTGCGGATCTTCTTCAGCACGGGAAGGCTGGTGCTCAGCACCAGCAGCGCTTGGAAGATGGCCAGCCCGAAGAGCACGGCGATGCCGCCATGTGTCTTGAAGACGAATGCGATGGTCAGTCCAATCGCGGTGATCACCAGCAGCCGCGTCATCGAGTTGAGGGCCATCTTCTTCTTGAGCGGATGTTCCTCAGCCGTGATTGACTCGACGGCACGGCGCACCAACAGCGCATTGAGCAAACCTAGGAGCAGGCCCACCCCGAAGAAGACCCCGAAGAAGACGTGGCCGGTATACCAGGCGGCCACCACCGCGAGGGCGGTGAGCGCGAGACAAACGATCAACAACCGAAGCGGCCGGAAGGCCACCGATGGAAACACCAACGGCGCGTCCTGCGCTGGCGTCGTCACTGCTTCACCTCAATCCCGTTTTCACGGAAGCTGTCCCCTTTGACAGTTGATGTCCCGGCGCGTGCCCGACGACTGTATCGAAGGGCGACGGGCGCGCTGGAATCACCCAAGGAGTTGCTCCCTTTGTCGGTCGTTGATCGGCGCCGATCGATCTTGCGAATCGATGGGCCGGGGGCCGGCAACCCGCGAGGTTTTTCGGGTTCTACCAGCACGGTACCACATGGTAGACGGCCCAAAAGAGGCACTACTACTTTTCGTCGTACTGCCTAGTCTGAGTGCTCGCTGGGAGCTATCCCGCCTCTTCGCAGCAGCGGAATCAGGGTGATGACGATCGCGACGGCGATGGCGCCAAGCATCACCGCACCGGTGTATCGGGGGTCGAAGAAGATGGTGCTGGCCGCGCCCAGCGCGACGATGCCGACCCATAGGTAGACCAGCAGCACCACCCGCCGGTGGGAGTGCCCGATCTGCAGCAGCCGGTGGTGCAAGTGCATCTTGTCGGGGCTGAACGGACTGCGGCCCGCCCTGGTGCGGCGCACGATGGCCAGCAACATGTCGAGGGCGGGCACGAACATCACCGCAACCACCAGGAGAAACGGCGACAGCAGCGCGAACACGTCGCGGGCGCCGTAGGCGTTCTGGGAGATCGGACCCGCCGCCGTCGTCGACGCCGCCGCGAGCATCAGCCCGATCAGCATCGAGCCCGAGTCGCCCATGAAGATGCGGGCCGGGTGGAAGTTGTGCGGCAGGAAGCCCAGGCAGGCTCCGGCGAGCACCACCGAGATCACCGCGGGCGGGTAGAAGAGCACGTCGCCGCCGTGGTCGCGCAGCAGCCCGATGGAGAA
>JAHFVB010000362.1:0-2582 GCA_023264755.1 Mycobacterium sp.
GGCCGCACCGCGGATTCCGTCGTCGTTTGCCATCCGATTGTCGAAAGGTGTTGCTGGCGAGTCGATGTGATCGGCCGTCGAGACCTCGCTGATGGTCCGCTCGGCACGGCTAAGCAGGTCCGGTGAAGCCGCTATGGCCTCGCGGACGACGAAATCCGTAGCCAGATGGACACTGTGCCGTAACGGAATACGCCCGAGTTAACCTGTCCGACACCGGCGCTGCTCACGGGTGAAACACCTGGATCCCACCATTCTGCTGTGGAATCCCCTGCGACCACATCCGTTCGATCACCGGCGATCGCCACCACGAATTCGGGAAACACGTTCGCGTGTCTCGTTCGGTTCGCGCTGGCGAACATTCGGCGGCGACCCGAGCGGTTCGTGCTCTCCGTAGTCGGCATTGCCCTGGCGATCGGCTGCGTGGTGATCGTGCGCACCATTTCGTCGAGCTTCGCGATCACCGGAGCGGATTCGGTCACCGACGTGTTGGGTGGCGCCCAACTGTGGGTCGTGCCGGCCGCGGGAGTGCACTACGACGCCGACGCGCGCGCCTTGGTCGCCGGCGGCCCCGCCCCGGCCCTGCAGGTGCCCGACGGATGGCGCGCCCAGCGCACGCTATCCGGTCTGACTCAGGTCGACGGCAAGTCGGTCTCCCTGCGGGGTGTCGACGGAATAGCGGACGGCAAGGCGGTTTTGGGCAGCGAGGTGGCCGGACGGTTGGGGTTGGCGAATGGCGATCGAGTGGTGGTCGGCGGCCAGTCCCTGACCGTCGAGGTCAGCGGAAGCGGCAGCAGCGTGGCCGTCGCGCCGGGCCTGGCGGCCACGATCGTCGGTGACCACGGCTGGTGGACCGTCTTCGCCCCGCCCGGCGACGACAAACGGCACGACCTCGGCACCAGCTTCGGCACGGCGGTCGGACTGCCTGCGACCTCCGATCCCTCGGTGGCCCCGGATCCCGCTGGGGCCGGGTTGATCTACGACACCGTGGGCGGCACGGGCCCACTGACGTTCGAGCAGAAGTTCTCGGCGCTGTTCTCCGGAAAGGTGACCAGTTCGACGCTCGGCCTCATCTCGACCATCGGGCTCGGGCTCGGGTTCGTGATCGCGGTGTCCTCGTTCCTGGCCGCCGTCCAGGAGCGCAAGCGCGAGTTCGGCATCATGTCGAGCATCGGCCTGGCCGACGAGGTGTTGTACTTCTTCCTGGTCGAATCCGGCATCACCTTCGTCGCGGCCTACGTCGTCGGGGTGCTCGGTGCGGGAGTGGCAGTGGCACTGGTGATTCCGAGCATCGCGACGCCGGTGGCCTGGCTGCAGGCCGCCGGCATGGTGGCCTGCTTCCTTCCCGCGATGTCGATCGTCGGCGCGCTGGTGCCGGTGCACCGGTTACTCCAACAACGACCCGTCGACCTGCTCGGTGACCGCTGATGATCACCAAGGGGCTCGGCTACGGCTGGCTGGCGGCGAAACGGCGGCTCAAGGAGATGGTGCTACCCGCCATCACGACCGCCACGGGTGCATTCCTGGTCGTCATCGTGTTCGGCATGTCCGACGGCATCCGTGCCCAGTCGGCAGCGTTGGGCCACGCGGACGAAATCGACCGGGCCGTCGTGCTGATCGCGGTGACCGTCCTGCTCGTCGGTGTGGTCGAGGTGGCCGTCGCGACGACCCGTACCGTCGCGCACCGCACCCGCGAGCTCGGAGTGCTCGGGGCCAACGGCATACCCCGCGGCCCGGTGGTCGCGGCGTTGCTGGTCGAACCCGTGATCGCGGCGGTGCTCGGCGCAGTCGTCGGGGCCGCGTTGGCCGCCGTCACCGGAATCATCCTGGGTGCAGTCGGTTTGGCGGCGACCGGAGTCTCGCCGGCCGGGTTGCTCACCGGTTCGGCGGTCGCGGTGGGCGTCAGCGTCGCCGCGGCCATCGCCACCAGCATCATCCCCACGTGGAACGCAGCGTCGCGGCCACCCATCCGATCGCTATCGAGCTGAGGTGTGGTCATGACGACCGTGAAGGACAACGAGGACGTCGCAGGCGGCGAGCTGGCTACCGACTTGGCCACCGACGCGGCCGAGGCGAAGGCCCCGGTCATCGAGATATCCGACGTCTGGAAGCTGCACAAGCTCGGCGACGAGGTGGTCAAGGCCCTGGTGGCGGCCGACCTGACGGTGATGCCGGGCGAGTTCGTCTGCCTGATGGGGCCGAGTGGCAGTGGAAAGTCCACTCTGCTCAACATCATTGGCGGCCTGGACCGCCCCACCAAGGGCATGGTCAAGGTCGCGGGCAAGGACACCGCGAGGCTGACCGAGAGCCAGTTCGCCGCGTTGCGACACGACACCGTGGGGTTCATCTTCCAGAGCTACAACCTGATTCCCTTCCTGTCTGCGGTGGAGAACGTGGAACTGCCGCTGATGTTCGAGCCCTACGACCGCAAGGCCCTGCGCAGGAGGGCGACCGAACTGCTGGAAATGGTCGGGCTGAGTCATCGGGTGCACCATCAGCCGACCAAGATGTCCGGCGGTGAGCAGCAGCGCACCGCCATCGCGCGGTCGTTGATCAGCAATCCGACGCTGGTGCTCGCCGACGAG
>JAHFVB010000362.1:2592-5501 GCA_023264755.1 Mycobacterium sp.
GACGAGCCGACTGCGAATCTGGACCACCGAACGGGGGAGACGGTGGTGCGCATGTTGCGCGACCTGTGTTCGACGCTTGGCGTCACCGTGGTCGCCAGCACCCACGACCCCACGGTGGCTGACGAAGCGAGCCGTGTGATCCGAATGAAAGACGGTCAGATCGTCAGCTGATCCAAAGGAATTGGGAGAACGCGCATGACCCAAGAACTCGAAACCACCGCGGCGGGGCAGCGGGACAAGTTCTTACCCGCCGAGCTGGTCCCCGAGCAGGTGCTGCCGAAGGTGATGACCACCTTCGGGCTAACGGCCACCTACGTCTTCATCATCTGCTGGCTCACCGGATCGTCGGTGATGGCAGCGGGTGGCTGGACCGCCATCCCGATGTGGGTGCTCGGCATCATCACCTTCCTGGTGCCGGCCGGCATGGCCGTCGCCGAGCTGGGCAACCTGTGGCCCGGCGAAGGTGGGGTGTACATCTGGGCTACCCGCACGATGGGTGAGACGTGGGGATTCATCGGCGGCTACTTGTCCTGGATCCCGGTGATCCTCAACGCCGCGTCGTCGCCGGCGATCATCGTGCAGTTCCTGCTACTGGCCTTTCACGCCGAACTCGGACTGACCGTCAGCATCATCTTGCAGCTGGTAATCCTCTGGGGTGTCGTCGGTTTGGCACTGGCGAAGCTCGCCGCCAACCAGCGCATCATGAACGGCGTCTTCGTCGTCTACTGGGTGCTGACTGCGGTCATCTTCGTCTCGGGTGTGGTCTACGCCCTGCGCAACGGCTCGGGTACGCCCTTCGAAGCACACGCCGCCCTGGTGCCCGACTTCGCGGGCAACGGCTTTCTGTACGGCACGGTGCTGCTGTACCTGCTGGGCGTCGAGACGCCATACAACATGGGCGCGGAGTTCCTCTCGGTGCGCAAGAGCGGGCCGAAGATGGTGGTGTGGGGCTCGATCGCCCTGGTGCTGATCTACCTGCTCACCACGTTGGGCACCATGATGGTGCTCCCGTCCGACAAGATCGACCCGGTCACCGGTGTCATCGGGATGCTCGGCACCGCGGCGCCCAGGGGCGTCATGGAAGTCGCTGCAATCGTGTTGGCCGGCATCGTGTTCGTGGCGCTGATGAGCTATCAGGTCACCTACTCGCGACTGATCTTCGTGTCCGGCCTGGAGCGGCATCTGCCGCGGATCTTCACGCACCTCAACCCACGCACGCGTAATCCGGTGACCGCCATCCTGATTCAGGGTGTGCTGTCCTCGCTGATCCTGGTCGGGCTGTACTCGCAGGCCAGCATGGCCAACGTCACGATCTTCCTACAGGGTGGGTTGTCCACGGTCTGGCTGATCTCGGGCTTCTTCTTCCTGTTCCCGCTGATCGTGGCCCGCAAGAAGTACGCGGATCGCTATGCCTCGGAGACGTTCTGGCGCATCCCGGGCGGCCTGGTCGGAGTCTGGATCACCGTCGTCGTCGGCACGATCGGCACCATCGGCGGCGTGTACTACTCGTTCGCCAAGTCCTGGATCAAGGACGTGCCGGACAGTACCTGGATGATGTGGACCGGAGGCATCTCGCTCGGCATGGTCGCGCTCGGCGTGGTGGTCTTCTTCTTCGGCCGCCGCTCCGCACACAAGACGAGTGCAGAGGACTCGCTGGCCCATCTCGCGGTCCTCGACCTCACCAAGTCCGAAACCAACAGCCCGGAAGCGGTGTAAGAACGATGACCTTGGACAGCACTACGCTGAGCGCGGACGCTACCGAAGATGCCACGAACTATCCGCTGGACCCGCTGACGGGGGCGGAGATCTCGGCTGCCGCCGCGATCATCACCGGGTCCGAATACGCCACCGCGACGCTGAAGTTCGTGATGATTCAACTCGCGGAGCCCGCGAAGACCGCGGAGTTGACGTTCGCGGCCGCGGTCGACGTTCCGCGGTGTGCGTTCGTCACCATGTACGACGGTGCCGCCAAGTTGATCCACGAGGCGGTGGTCGACCTGGGCGCGCGAGTCATCGAGTCCTGGAAGTCGATTCCGGGTCGCTTCCCGTCGTATCTGGTCGAGCACATGACTGGGGTCGAGGAGAAGGTCCGGGAAGACCCGCGCTGGCAAGAGGCGATGCTCAAGCGCGGGGTTACGGACTTCGACCTTGCGATGATCGATCCTTGGCCCGCAGGGTATTACGGGCAGCAGGATGACTACGACAACTCGCCGCTGATCTGTCGTCCGCTGACGTTCATGCGGGCCGCACCGTCCGAGCACGGCTACGCCCGCCCGGTCGAGGGGTTGATCGTCACGTTCGACCTCGACGCGATGGAGATCATCGACATCGAGGACCACGGCGTGGTCCCGCTGCCGCCGACTGCGGGCAACTACGACCCGCGGTTCATGTTCGACGAGAACAACCGGCCCGCGTTCGCCGAGTTCCGGTCGGATGTCAAGCCCATCGAGATCACCCAGCCCGAGGGGCCCAGCTTCACCGTCGACGGCTGGCACGTGAGCTGGCAGAAGTGGTCACTGCGAGTCGGTTTCAACCCGCGTGAGGGCATCACGCTGCACGAGGTGACCTACACCGACCGCGGCGAGACCAGGCCGATCATGTATCGGGGCTCGCTGTCGGAGATGGTGGTGCCGTACGGCGACACGTCTCCGACGCACTGGAACAAGAACGTGTTCGACATGGGCGAGGTCGGCATGGGCTTTTCGGCCAACCCGCTGACACTGGGTTGCGACTGCCTGGGCGAGATCAAGTACTTCGACGGCACGGTCAACGACTCCGACGGCAATGCGGTGACGATTCCGAACGCCATCTGCATGCACGAGGAGGACTACGGAATCTCCTGGAAGCACACCGACTTTCGCACCGGAGAGGTCGAGGTGCGGCGCTCGCGGCGGTTGGTCATCTCGATG
>JAHFVB010000363.1 GCA_023264755.1 Mycobacterium sp.
AGCTACGGCGGGACCACGTTGCGGGCACGGGCCGAGCGTTGCCGCTAACCGGTGTCCAAGCTCCCGAACGTGCGGTTAGTCCTCGTCGGCGACGAAGGCGTCGGCTTCGCTGACGCCGTAGTCCTTCATGGCGGCGCCGACCTCGTCCTGGGCTCGGCGCAGCGCCGCTCCGACGCGATTGCGGGCGTCGTCCACGGCCGCCCCCACCTCGTCGCGTTCCCGGCCGAAGGCATCCCGCACGTCCCCGCCCTTGGTGGCGGTAGCGGCCAGCGCGAACGCGGCGTTGAGCGCCGAGGTCGTGACGGTGCCCTGGGCGCGCACGATGGCCTCGGCCACGTCGGCCGTCCCGACGGCGACGGCGTTGGGCAGTGCGGCCTGCTCGCCGACGTAGCCGCCGACGGCGGTGCGGAGCCGGCCGCCGGCGTCGTAGACGACCCCGCGCAACGAGGTTCCCGTGCGGGCCAGTGCGGTGGGAAGGGTGGCTCCGCCTCGGATCTCGTCGACCACGGCGGCCGGCGTGTGGACCAGTTCGGCCGATACGTCGGTGAGCGCGTCGACCAGCTGGGTGCCGATGGCATTGCCCGCGACCAGCTGGTGCTCCAGTACGTGGCGGATGGCGAGGGCGAGGCTGGGCTGCGAATCGGTGGGCTCGGAGTCGGCAGCGTCGGGGTCGGTCGCAAGGATTACTTCGGCGGTCACCTCGACGGGTAGCTCGCGGACATCCTCGGAGCTCGCCGAGTCGTCGTCGAGAACGGTTGCGTCGAGAACGGTTTCTGAGTCAGGCATGCCGCACATTCCACCCGTCGCGCCTGACTCGGAACCGACCCCGAGGTGACCGCAAGGGTGCCGGGAGGAGAAGAAGTCGCTCAGGACCGGAGGAAGCCCTTGTTGCGCATCAGGAAGTCGGCCAGGAAGCCCTCGTGGGGGAGGTGGGCGGCGGCCAGTCGGGTGACGTGGCGGCCGACGTAGAGGTTGACCACGCTCGGCTCGTCGGCCAACGCGTCGATCAGTTCGGCATCGTCGGTGATGGCGTTGAGTACGAGCGTGTTTCGAAGCGGTTTGGTTCCGTCCCGGCGTGTCCAGGGGGCCACCCACACGCAGGGGAACGGCAGTTCGACGTTGATGGTGTCGACGTCCAGGGTGGTGAGCCGGTGGACGGCGGGGCGCAGCACGGCTCTTCCGTCGCCACGCTGGTCGACGACCTGGTCGGCGCCGAGCACCGGGACGGTGCCAAGCGCCCTGCGGGCCAGGTACTCGGCTAGTGCGTGGGCGCTGGCGAGCGGTGCGGTGGGCAGTGCGTCGTCGTCCAGCCGGGCCAGTCGCGCCGCGATGGCGTCGGCGAGCTCCGTCGGGTCGCCCTCGTACAGCACGGCGGTCGCGTTGACGCAGGCCATGCCGCCCAGGCTGGAGATCGAATCGACGAGCTGGTCGAGGTGGGCGCGCCAGTCCTGCTCGGCGGTGACGAGGATCTTGGTCCGGCCGGGACCGTTCACCAGCACCGTCGGGTCGGCGGCGTAGCGGTCGGCGACGTCCTGGCCGCCGTAGACCATGGCGAGGTCGGCCGCGGCGACGAGCTCGTCGGCGCCGGCGTGGTCGGTCGGTAGATACTGGACGTCCTCGTTGCGAAAACCGGCTTGCCGCAGCGCATGCACGAGTCGATGGGCCGTGAGCGGTTCGCGGCGCGACGGCCGGACCGCCACCCGGTAGCCCAGTGCCAGCGCCTGCGGCCACAGCCCGTGGACGCCGGGCGCGTTGCCGGGGGCCAGTACGCCGAGCACGTCACCCCGTCTGGACCACAGGGCTCCGCCTTCGGGACCGACGGTGCGCCAAGTGCAGGCCGCGCCGACGGGCCGCGCGGGGCGGATCGCGTCCTGGGTGGTCGCCAGGGCTTCGGCCACCACGTGTGCACCCGTGCGGGCTACCTCCATCGGCAGGCCGGAGATGCGTTGGGTCAGCTCGACGTAGGTGGTGAAGTCCAGTCCGGCGATGGTCGCGGTGGCGAACAGCTCGGCGGCTCGCTCGAGGGCCGCGAGGCGCTGGGCGAAGGGCAACGGGGCGACCGTGCGTTGCGCTGCGATCGCACGGATGACGAACAACCGCGGCACCACGCTCAACTCCGCGACGGGGACGCCTGCGGTGTCGGAGATGAGTTAGGTGCTGCGCGTGTGATATTCGCCGTTGGGGCCGAGCGCACCCAGCGCTAGGAGCTCGTCGGGCACGGCTAGTACACGCCCTCGATGACGGGTTCGCCGCCGAAGACGGCCACGGGTGCGACCTCGCTGATCGAGTCACCCACGCTGCCCGCCGGTCCGTGGACTCGGACGGCGGTGTCGCGCTCGAGGTTGTTCGGGATGAACATGCCCTTGCTGACGTGATTCATGACGACCTGGCCGCGCTGGCCGTAGGGCACCTGCGCTCCGGTGTCGGGATCGACGACCCAGAACACGACGTAGGGGGACCGGGGGTCGAAGACGGCCACGCCGTCGTCGGCGATCCGGGTGGCCGCCTGCGACAGGATCATCGTGCTGCCGAAGGCCGTCGCAATGGCGGCCGCCGGGAAGACGTCGCGCAGTACGTCATAGGTGTCGAGGTCGACGTGTGCGCCGCTGAGCAGCAGGTATTGGATCTTCGCGTTCACCAGGTCGACGAGTTCGGGGTCGCGTGCGAGCCCCTCGATCAGGGGCGGCGTGGCGTGCAGGTTGGCCACCGACTGGGTTTCGAGGATGAACCTGGCCTGGTCGAGCACGTGGACGACGTAGCCGGAGACTTCCGCCGTGGCCTGACGAGCGGCGAGCTTCTTGACCCACCGCGGGTCCAGGTCGACCGGATGCAAGGTCGAGCCCAGCCGCTCGGCGACGTCGCGGTCGAAGTGCCCGACTCCGTGGGGTCCGCTGGGCATCAGGCACAGCAACCCTCGACCCGGGACGAATCCGCCCGCGGTGAAGTCCTCGACTTGCCAGCGGGTCACCTGCTCGACCCAATCCGGCAGCTGCGCAGTCCGTTTCGGGGCACCGGTGGTACCGCCGGATTCGTATATGCGAGGCACCGGTGCGGGGGAGCCGTAGCCGCGTGGGATGAGCTCTTCGACTGGCACGCTGCGCAATTCGTCCACCAGGTTCGGAAAGCGGCGCAGGTCCTCGTAGCTCTGGACGTCGGCCACCGGGTCGAAGTCGAGGTCCTGGGCTGCGCGCAGCCAGAACGCCGATCCGGTGTCGGAGCCGAAGTGCCACGCCATGGCGGTGCGGAGGTAGGCGTCGGCGTCCTCGGGTGGCGTTTGACGGGGGACGTCGAGGAGGGAGAAGTCCACCCCTCGATCCTGGCTCAGTGGTGCGGGTGGAGACGGCGGGCGCGCGTGAACATTCGGCGGCTGGACGGCGAACGCCAGGACCTAGGCCCCGGCCGGCCGTTCGGCGAGCCGGGACAGCGCGGCCAGCGCAAGCGCTTCCACTCCGGTGGACAGCGTCGGCTCGATGACCGGAGCGAACTCGGGAGAATGGTTGGTAGGCAGGGGCTTTCCCGCGGTGACGAAGTCCTGGATCCGAGCTTCGTCGTAGCCGCCCCAGAACCAGAAGGCCGTCGGTACGCCCAGGGCGCTTCCGAACAGCCCGACGTCTTCGCTGGCGGCGACGGGTTGCGGCACTTCGAGCACCCTGGAGTCGCCGAAGTGCGAGCGGAACGTGGTCGCCACGTCCTGCATGACGGTGTCGTCGATCGTCGTCACGGGAAAGGAGTGCGAGGTCGCCACCTCGGGAGCCCGGTCCGCATTCGAGGCGACGGACTCGGCGTTCACGATCCGCGTGATGGCGGACAAGGTGGTGGAGCGCACCTCCTCGGTGAAGCTGCGCACGTTGATGCCGAGCTCGGCGTCGTCGGGGATGACGTTGTCCTTGGTGCCGGCATGCAGGTACCCGACGGTCACCACCGCCGAGTCGAATGGGGAAAGTTCGCGGGCCACAATGGTTTGCAGCCTTTGCACCACGTTGGCTGCCATGACCACGGGGTCGATGGTCGACGACGGTTGGGAACCGTGCCCGCCCCGCCCGAAAAGGCGCACCTTCAACGAGTCCGCCGCCGCCATCGCGACCCCGGTCTTGTAGGCGATCAGGCCCGCGGGGAGCGGGGCCACGTGTTGGCCGAGCACCACGTCCGGCCGGGCGAAGCGCTCGAATAGTCCGTCGTCGATCATCGCGCGGGCGCCTGCGCCCAACTCCTCGGCCGGCTGGAAGACGCCCATCACGGTGCCCGACCAGGTGTGTTTGAGGGTGCTGAGTAGCCTCAGCGCACCCACCAGGGCCGTCGCGTGCATGTCGTGGCCGCAGGCGTGCATGACCGGGACGTCGGCGCCGTCGGCGTCCGTGGTCCGGACGGTGCTCGCGTAGGTCAGGCCGGTGTGCTCTTCGACCGGCAGTGCGTCGAAGTCCGCTCGCAGCATCACGACCGGTCCGGTTCCGTTGCGCAGCAACGCGACTACTCCGGTGCCGCCGACGCCGTCGGTGACTTCGAGGCCCAGGGGAGCCAGGTCGGCGAGGGCCGCCCGCACCTTCTGGGCGGTGCGGTGCTCGGCGAACGACAGTTCGGGATTGGCGTGTAGGTCGCGATAGAAGGCGGGCAGGTCGGCGCCGAGCGTGTCGGGCCAGTCGGCGGGCAGGGCACTGGTCACGGGGGTCCTCTCTTGCCGACCCCCAGGGTAGCTTCGGCGGCTGGGGCGTCAGGACATGGCAAGTGAGGCGCCCAGGGTGATCATCGTGACCGAGATGAGCGCGTCCAGCAGACGCCAGGTCCGCGGGGCGGCGAAGAGACCGGCCAGCCGACGTGCGCCAAGGCCGAGCCCGGTGAACCACACCGCGCTCGCGGTCACTGCGCCCAGCCCGAAGAGCCAGCGGCCGTCGGCGTGTTCGTTGGCGATCGCGCCGAGCAGGACGACGGTGTCGAGGTAGACGTGCGGGTTGAGGAAGGTCAGCGCCGCGCAGGTCACCAGCACCTCGGCCAGCCGGGCCGGGGTGGCCTCCGACGGGTTCATCGAGGAGGGCCGCCACGCCCGCTTGGCGGCGAGCACTCCGTAGCCGATGAGAAACGCCGCGCCGCCGAACCTCGCGACGTCGACCGCCCCGGGGTGCGCGGAGATGAGTGCGCCGACGCCCCCGATGCCCGCCGCGATGAGCACGACGTCGGAGACCGTGCACATCGCCACGACCGCCAGCACGTGCTCACGGCGGATGCCCTGGCGCAGGACGAACGCGTTCTGCGCGCCGATCGCGGCGATCAACGCGAACGACACCAGGAATCCGACTACTAGCGGTGAGCTCATGACGGCGACGCTACGAGCGTCGATTGGATCAGTAAAGCTAATGATTAGCACTAGGCATTAGAAGAACTTATGTCGTGGACGGAGTGATTTCCCGTAGATATCGCAGCGCCTCGTGCAGGCGCAGCTTGACGGTGTCGATCGACAAGTCGAATCGGTCGGCGATCCGCTCGACGGACCATCCCAAATAGT
>JAHFVB010000364.1 GCA_023264755.1 Mycobacterium sp.
TCAACGACATCACCGTGCGCCCGGAGCCCCGCTCGTCGGTCAGCGAAGCCGAAATCGGCAAGGCCGTCGACTACGCACTGCGGTCGACCACCAACGTCCCCGAATCCGTCAAGGCCGAGATCGAGGGGCACGCCGTAACGCTGACCGGCCAGGTGAAGTGGGACTTCCAACGGCGCGCCGCCGCCAGGGCGGTCGAGCACCTGCACGGGGTGACCTCGGTCGACAACCGGATCACCCTGACGCCGCGGGTATCCGCCGCCGACACCAAGCAGCGCATCGAAAGCGCGATCCTGCGCAATGCCATGCTCGACGCCTCCTCGATCGACGTCGTGGTGGCCGGCGACAAGGTCACCCTCTCGGGGCAGGTCCGGTCGTGGGCGGAACGCCGTCAGGCCGACCTGGCGGCCTGGTCGTCACCGCACGTCAGCGAGGTCTACAACCACATCCTGGTGCGGTCGGCGTAACCGGTCCCTTCGCGGCGTCGCCCACCAGGCGAGCGCGGCGGCACCGAGGCCGGCCGGGATGGCGACCGGTGCGGTGGCGAACGAGACTCCGACGAGCATCAGCAGACCGAACGCGATGCCGACCGCCAGGAGCGCCAAGCGCGACCGCGTCCACTGCGGGGCCACGCGAAAGCGGCTGGCCAGCAACATGCCGAGGAGCAGGGCAACGGTGTGCCCGACCGCGGTGAAGTCCGCACCGGAGGCCACCACCGCCACGGCGACGGTCAACCATCCGGCGATCCAGGCCGGCCGCCAGCGCGTCGGTAGGGCCGCCGTCAACGTCCCCAACACGGCCACCGCGCCATAACTCAGCCCCACGTCGCTGGCCCGAGCGAGCGACATCGGCATCCAGCCCAGCTTGATCGCTACGGCCAACCCGGCGGCGACGATCAGCGTGGCGCCGACGTGTCCGAGCGCAAACGCCTGGAGCAACCGGCCGCTGCGCCACAACAATTCGGCCAGCGCCATCAGACACATCAGCCCGGGCAGCAAGAGGTAGGTCTGCCCCTCCGAGGTGACGAAGGCACTTCCGAGCAGCGTGCCCAGGTGGCCGTGCGCGAGGTTGTGCAGGTTGGTGCTCAGCTGACCGACCACGCGGTCCTGAACCCGGGGACCGAGCGCCAACAAGACGGTTGCGATGGCGAACAGCGCCGCCGCATAGGCCACGGTGACACGCACCGAGACCAGCCTGGACAACATTCGGGACCCCATCTCCATCCAGGGTACCGACGGCGCCCCAACTGGACCGGGCGCTGCTTGGCCGGGGCTCCCGGTGATGACTTTTGGAGGCGCGGCAGAGGCCAAAGGCCTCCTGATCACCGGGCGCCCGAGTCCTAGCGTTGGTGGACGTAGCAGGCCGCGTTGGCATCGCTTCAGGGCAATGCGTGCGGTGCAATTCGCGCCGTTCGCCCGTTGATGGAAGGACTGGACCATGCTCGAGAACTCGTCAGAGCGCATCGTCGTAGGCGTCGACGGATCCGCACCGTCGGACGCCGCGCTGCGGTGGGCCACTCAGGAGGCTGCGATGCGCAACGTGCCCCTGATGCTTCTGCACGTCAGGACCCCAGGGGTGTCTCCGTGGGGGCTGGGCTACTCGATGGCCCCGCTGCCGCTGGACTACGGCGAGTTGGAACAGGAGGACGGCCAGCGGGTGCTCGAGGCCGCGCGCGCCGTCGTAGAGGCCGCCCTCCCACCCGGCACGAACGTGCAGGTCCACAGTGAGCTGGTGTTCGCCTCCCCGGTGCCGACGCTGGTCGACGCGACCAAGGACGCCCAGCTGATGGTGGTGGGCAGCCAGGGCAAGGGAGCGTGGCAGCGCGGCCTCTTCGGCTCCGTCAGCACCGGGCTGGTCCATCACGCCCATTGCCCCGTCGCCGTCCTCCAGGACCCCGCCGACGCCCCGACCAACACCGGCGGTCCCGTAGTGGTCGGCATCGACGGTTCGCCGGCGTCGGAGTTGGCCACCGCCATTGCATTCGACGAAGCCAGCAGGCGAGGCGCCGAACTGATTGCGGTGCATGCCTGGGTCGATTCCACCCCCGCCATCCCGCGGGCAGCCTGGCCGGACTTTCGGCCAGGGGCCGAGGAGACACTGGCCGAGCGGCTCGCCGGCTGGAACGAGCGCTACCCCGACGTGACGGTGCACCGCCAGGTGGAATTCGACCAGCCGGCCCGCCACCTGCTCGAGGCCGCCGAGACCGCCCAACTGCTCGTGGTCGGCAGCCACGGCCGCGGTGGTTTCGCCGGAATGCTGCTCGGGTCGGTCAGCACCGCCGTCGTGCACGCCGCCCGCGTCCCGGTGATCGTGGCCCGGCACAGCTGATGTCGCCGTCGTTGTCCGATGGGCACGTGGCACGGGAGTGGGTGCGATGCTGGGCGAACTGACGCCGACCGAAGTGGAGGACGTGCTCGTGAACGGGGTGATCGGTGGCATCGGCTGCCTCAGTTCGGGCCGGCCCTACGTGGTTCCGGTCTGCTATGCCTACGCCGACGGCAGCGTCTACGGACACTCCGTCGAAGGGCAGAAGCTGAGCGCCCTGCGCGACAACCCTCTGGTCTGCTTCGAGGTCGAAGACGTTCGGGACCTGTCCAATTGGCGCAGCGTCATCGCCTGGGGTAGGCCCGAGGAACTCAGCGGCGCGGAAGCGGCCGAGGGCATGCGACTGCTCGTCGAGCGGGTGATGCCGATGCTGGCGCCGGGCGCGGCCTCGGCCCACCCGGGCCCCGATGGGCCGCATCGGACCGCCTCGGTATATCGGATCCGATTGCAAGAGCGCGCCGGACGCTTCGAGTCGACGACGCCTTGAGCGAACGTCGGGGAAGGCGACGCGCTGCGGTGAGTACCGCCGCGTCCCGGATGGGCAATGAACGCGAGCCCGGCCTGCTATGGCTGAGCCGCGAGACCGGCCAGCAGGTGCTGGACGCCGACGGCCGAGTGATCGGTCGGGTGGTCGACCTCTCCGTCGACCTCGACACACACCCGGGGCCGCGGCTGGTGCAGCGGGTGCTGGTGCGGCGTCGAGGCGCCGCAGCGCTGCTGGTTCCGTGGCCGGCGATCCGCGAATTCGGATCCTCCCGCGTGTTGCTGAGCGACGGCCTCGACCCGGCCACCTTCGCGGCCGGAGCGCCGGCCGGCCGGCTGCCCGACGACGAGATCCTGCTGGTCCGGGATGTGCTGGACACTCAGATCGTCGACGTCGTCGGGCAACGCCTGGCCAGGGTCGCCGACGTCGCGCTCACCAGAACGGCCGAGGACTGGCTGGAACTGGTCGGCGTCGAGGTCGGGTTCGGCGGGGTGCTCCGGCGGCTGGGTCTACCGCGCCTGGCAGCCCGCACCCGCAGAGACGTCGTGGCCTGGACCGAACTGCACCTCACCTCGGAGCGGGGCCACACGGTGCAGCTGGACACGCCCCTGTCCGCCGTCCATCACCTCGACGAAGCCGGGCTGGCGGCGCTCGTCGACAGGCTCGACGTCCAATCGGCCGCCGAGGTGCTCGCCACGACCGAACCGCTGGTCGCCGCCAACGTCGTCGGTTCCGCGGATCCGGCGGTCGGCGAGGGGATGCTGCGGGCGATGGCCGCCGAGGACGTCGCCGAGATCGTGGCCGCCATGCCCGCCCACCACGCGTCGCGGTGGCGCGCGCGGCTGGCCCGGACGTCGACACCCCTTGGTCGCCGCTTCCTTCGCTCCCAGGTCTGGCCCCGCCGGCGCCGCCGCCGCACCAACACCGACCGGCCGACGTGAAACCCCCTGTTCGGCAACGGTTCAGCATCGGAGCACTGCTCGTGGTCGTCGGGCCCGGGCTGCTCGCGGGGCTCTCCGACGACGACCCGGCCGGCATCACGACCTATTCCGTACTCGGCGCGGACCACGGCTACGAACTGCTGTGGGTGCTCTTGCTCTCCACCGTCGCACTGGTGCTGTTCCACGGCCTGGCGGCACGGATGGGCGTGGTCACGGGGCAAGGCCTGATCGGACTCGTGCGCCAGCGTTACGGGGTACGCCTGGGCGGCGCCACGCTCGCCGCCCTCGTCGTGGCGAACGTCGGCACGACCTGTGCCGAGTTCGCCGGAATCGCTGCCGGCTCGGAGTTGTTCGGAATCAGCCGCTACGCGAGCGTCCCTGCCGCGGCGGTGATCGTGTCACTGCTGGTGCTGCGCGGGAGCTTCCACCGCGTCGAACGGTTCCTTCTGTTGCTGTCCACGGTGTTCTTGGCGTACGTCGCCTCGGGCCTGCTGGCCCATCCGGATTGGGGCGCAGCCGTCCATGGCTTGTTGGTCCCCACCCTGCCCGCCAGTGGGCCGGCCATCGCGATCGTCACGGCGACCGTGGGCACCACCCTGGCCCCGTGGGGGCTGTCCTTCATCCAGTCCTATGCCGTCGACAAGAAGCTGCGCACCGAGGACCTCGGACTGGAGCGGGTCGACGTGGTCACCGGCGCCCTGCTCACCGGAGTCATCGGATTCTTCGTCGTGGTGGCGTGCGCGGCGACGCTTCACCGCAGTGGCCGGTCGATCGCAGATGCCGCCGATGCCGCAGTGGCCCTCCAGCCGCTGGCCGGCGATGCGGCGGCCACGCTGTTCGCCGTCGGACTGATCGGTGCGGCCTTCCTGGCGGCATCGGTGCTGCCGTTGTCGACGGCCTATTCGGTCTGCGAATACGCCGGAATCGAAGCGGCGGTGGATGATTCCTTCGAAGACGCCAAGACCTTCTACCTGACGTTCGGAGCGGTCACGGTCGTCGGCGCACTGGTGGTGTTGGTCCCCAATGCTCCGTTGGTCACCATCTTGGTGGCCACCCAGGTGCTCAACGCCGTCCTGCTCGCGCCGATCCTGGTCGCGATGATCGGCATCGCTCGCGACCGGGACCTCATGGGCCGCTTCACGATCGGCCGAGCCAGCACCCTGGCCTACTGCGTGACGACGGCGGTGGTGCTGGCCTGTGTCGTGGCGTTGGCGATCACGTCGGGGTAGCCCTGCGCTGCGCTAGTGCGAGCTGGCCGCAGCAGGATTCTTCACCTGAGGTTTGGGCGCGGCCGACTCGTCCTCCGCATGGGCCGTGGGGCACAGGGCCACCGGCACCGGTGAGTGATGCAGCAGGCTCAGGCCCGTCGAGCCCAGCAGCGCGCTGGCCAGTGGGCCGTGCCCGCGCGAACCCACCACGACGAGCTGAGCGTCGGCGGCGTGCCGCAGCAGCGTGCGGCTGGCCCGGCCCAGTTCGACCGTGTAGCTCACGCGAACGTTGGGCCACTGGGCCGCAACCGGCGCCACGACGTCGGTGAGCCGCAGCCGCGCATTGTCTTCGAGTTCCTGCCAGTCGACGACGATGGCGATGTCCACCTCGCCCGGCGCGCGCCGCGCCGGCAGTGCGTACACCGCCGTCAGCCCAACTCCCAGCCCGTCCGCAAGTTCGAAGGCCGTCGCCAACGCGGCTTGGGATATCCGCTTCTCGTCGATGCCGAGCAGAATCGGAGCGTCGGTC
>JAHFVB010000365.1 GCA_023264755.1 Mycobacterium sp.
CACGGACGCGACGATGACCAGAGCGGTAATGACCCACCGGACAACGGGTTTGGTCATCTGGTCGCGGCTCTCGCGAAAGTGGAGGTAGGCGACCAGCGCGGCGGCGAACACCAGGGCGACGGCGAAGTAGGCCATCGTGTCGCCGAGTTCGGCGTGGGCGTGCAGAAGGGGCGAGCGGGCCTTGTGATGCTCCAACCACTCACCGGCGTCGGTGGTCAGTGGGGTCAGCACGGCGGTGCACACCGCGAGGGCCAGCACCAGCCACGCCAACCGGCGCCGGGCCGCCGGCCACAGCGCGCACAGGATGATGAGCGCGGCGGTCAGCGGGGCCAGCACGACGACGAAGTGGACGAGCAGGACGTGGGCGGGCAGCCCGGCAACGGTGGTCAACTACTACTCCTGGAGCTCTTGGATGGACTGGACGGGGTGGTCGACGGGGTGATCAGGGACAGGGCGAGTTTCGGACACAGGTCGACGGCGACCCGGGCCTCGGACAATGCGGAGGACGGTACGGCGGGCTCGCGGGAGCCGTCGCGAATGATCGGGTAACCCCACTCGTCGCGATCGAGTAGCCGCGGCAGCAGTTCCGAACACAGCCCGCGTCCGTCGCAGCGCGTCCAGTCGATGTGCAGACGCACGGCCGGCTTGGGTGGCGTGCTCATCGCGCTCCCGACATGCGGTGTCGGCCGTCGCCGGTGCGCTGCGCCGAGGCCCGCACGGCCTCGCATCGGCCATGGCGATGCTGGGTGAGGTCGGAGGCGAAGGCGTCGAGCGCGCTGCGGGCCAGTCGGGCGGTTCCGTCGGGGTGGCGGCAGGCGCCGCGGCCGTCGACCAGGTCGACCATTCGGTACACGTCGGCCAGTAGCCCGTCGTCGACGCGGTGGTCGGCGAGTTCGCCGAACAGCGCGGCCAACCGGGGCAGGCCGTTGAGGCATGGTCCGCATTGCCGGGCGCTTTCGCCGGCCAGGTAGTCCAGGATGTCGGCGGTGCGGGCCAGTCCGCACTGGTCCGCGGGAAGCGCGCTGACGATGCCTGCGCCCGGCTTCGCGCCGAGCCGAGCGAGCCCCGACCGCGACAGTTGCATCCCGGCGATCATCGGGCCTGGAATCCAGGTGCCGTGGTAGCCGCCCACCAGCACCGCTCGCACCGCACCTGGCGCGGCGATGCCCAGATGGCCGACGAGATCGTTCAGTGGGACGCCGGTCGGGACCTCCAGGACCGCGTGCGGGCCTGGACCGCCAGTGAGCGTGACCAGCATCGTGCCCGGCTCGGCGGGGTCGCCCACCGAGCGGAACCACTGCGGACCGTAGCGCGCGATGAGCGCCATGTGCGCCAGGGTTTCGACGTTGTTGACCAGCGTGGGCCGCCCACGCACCCCAGCCGTCGACGTGAGTACGGTCCGGTCGCGGGGCACCGCGGGACCTCCCTCGACGCGTCTGACGACCGCGGATTCCTCTCCGGCGACGAATCCGTCGGGAGCTTCGACGACGGTCACCCGGCGCCGGTCCAGCCCGGCCGTCCGCCGTTCGGCGAGTGCGAGTTCCACGGCCGGCATCGAGCGGGCGGGCACGTAGAGAACGACCTTCGCCGCCGCCACCGCCGCGGCGGCCACGCTCAACCCGTCGAGCACGAGGTGCGGCGCGCGGGCGAGCAGTTCGGCGTCCTTGTGGCTGAGCGGTTCACCCTCGGCGCCATTGCCGATCACCACCGCCTTGCGCCCGGTGACCGAGGCGAGCTTGCGTCCGCTGGGGAAGCCGGCCCCGCCCCGCCCGGTCAAGCCGGCCTGATCGAGCAGCGTTGCCAGTGGTGTGTCGCCGGGTTCGGGTAGCGGACCGAACCGCCGCTGGTGCGCGGCGAGGTCGGGCTCGCGGGCGGCGAGCAGGCGCGGCGGCATCACGAGCGTTCCGCCGTTCGAGTTTCGGCGTACTCGGCGAAGTTGCGGCCCAGTCGCCATACCAGCGCCGCACCCACCGTCAGCGCGCAGCACCCGGCGAACAGCAGGAACCAGGTATGGCCCGCATCGGTCCCGTTGCCCAACGCGTGTGCCAGGGCGACCGGCCACAGCAGGTAGGGCGCCCAATGCACCGCTCGGAAGATGCGCGGCCCCAGGCGGTGCCGCAGCAGGCTGGTGACGACCACGACCACCAGCACGTCGAACCCGAGCGTGCCCAACCCCAACCACAGCGGTCGATACGCGCCCTGAAACGGCACCACCAGGTCGACCAGCCGAAGCTGTGCGTACGGGTCGAAGAACAGCAGGGTCAGGTGCAGTACCACCAGCAGTGTCCCGGCGAGCGCGGCGAAGCGATGAACGTCGGCCACGGCGAATCGGGGTAGGGCCAGCAGCGGACGCCCGGACCTGGTGACGATGCCCAAGAACACCGAAGCGGTCATGAACAGCAGCGCCGTGATGCCGGTGCCCCGCCCGAGTGCCCACAGCGCCTGATCCATCACCGATTCCCCCCGGCCCGGTCGGTTGGCCACCCGCCGACGGTGTGGACTTCCCGGTCGGCGTCGACCAATCGGGCGGAAAGCCCAAGTCCGCGAATCCAATTCAACGCTGGCCAACCGCGCACCACGGCCGCCGTACTCACTGTATTGGCGGTCAGACAGGTCGGTGCGCCGACGCTGACGGTGCGCCACACCGGCGCGGCCGATCGGCCCGTGCGCGGGTCGAGGATGTGGTGCACCAGGTCGGCGCCGTGCCGCCACTGACGGCGAATCGTGCTCGAGGTGGCCAGCGCCGAACCCGCGGACAGCGCAACCGAGCTCGCGGGATCTGCGGGATCGTCCTGCACCAGCACCTGCCAGCCGCGCTCGCGCGCCGGGCCGGCCGTCGCGATGTCACCACCCAGATTGATCAGCACGCCGCTGCCGGTGACCTGGTGTACGCGGTCGGCGCAGCGGTCGGCGGCGACGGCCTTCGCCGTCGCACCCAGGTCGAGGCGCACGCCCGGCGGCACGGTCACCACGCGCCCGTCCAGGGTGACCGTCAGCCAGTTGGTCGGAAGGCCCTCCACCGCGACCGGGGGCACGGGGTGAGCAGCGGTGCGATCGAGGGAGGCGACGTCACGGTCGTAGCCGAGCGCGATCAGGGCGCCGCCGATCGTCGGGTCGACGTCACCGTCGGTCTGATGGGCCGCCGCGAGCGCGGCGCCCAACAGTTCGGCCAGCAGTGGGCTGACCTCGGTCGGCCGTCCGGCCGTCGCGCAGAGTGCGTTGAGTTCGGAATCCGGCACGAATCGCGACGCGGCGGCCTCGATGGCATCGAGTTCGGCGTCGACCTCCCGACGTGCGACGAGTAGCGCGTCGGGTTCGGTGACGACGAGTTGCATGCCGGTGCTCCAACGCGACCAATGCTGTGTCGCAAGGCCGGCCCGGTGCCGAGTCGGTGCGCTCACGAGCCGTGCGAAATCGTGACGTGCGGCGAGTAGTTCGGAGCCATCACGGTCGTCGGAGTGCGGCGCTTGGTCGTCGGGGGAGTAGACGACGGGGCTGCCGACGGCTCTTGCGTGGCCTGTACGGGGGCCCGTTGGACCGTCGGCTCGGGGGTATACGTCGGCCGATAGGTGGGCGTGTACTCCTGAGTGGGCGGCGCGGTCGTGACTGGCGATTCGGGCGTCGGAGGGGGCGGCACCTCCGCGGTGGTGGTGTCGGGCGGTGGCGGGGCCAGGATGGGGCCGGGGTCGGGCGCCAGCTGCGGTTCGGGCACCGTGACGTCGGGTGGGCTGTCCGACACCGGTTTGAAGGTGTCGGCATAGGCCAGCGCCGATGCGCCGGTCACTCCGGCGAGGCCGATGCCCACCAGCGTCCACGAGGTAGCCGCGGCGCGGCGAAAGCCCTGACGGGGTGAGTCCATGCCGTGAGGTTGGCATCCGTTTCTTTGTGCCTCCAAAGAATTGGCGAGGCATGCTCTAGGAGTGGCCGAGCGTCTCTTGATCGTCGAGGACGACCGCGTGCTCGCCGCGATGCTGACCGAACTCTTCGTCGACGAGGGCTACCAGGTCGACGTCGCCCATGATGGCCAGCAGGGACTGCACTGCGGCCTCACCGATGACTACGACGCGATGATCGTCGACCGGGGACTACCGGTGATGGACGGTGCCGAGCTGGTCGCCGTGCTGCGCGCTCGCGGCATCGGCACCCCGGCGCTGCTGCTCACCGCCCGCGGTGCAGTCCAGGATCGGGTCGAAGGGCTCGACGCCGGAGCGCAGGATTACCTGATCAAACCCTTCGAGGTGCCCGAACTGCTGGCTCGGGTCCGGGCCCTGCTGCGTCGGCCCGACGGCCGTACGACACTGCGCGCCGGTGACATCTGCCTGGACCGGGTGACGCGCACGGTCACCGGCACCGGTGGCGGCGCGGTCGAGCTGTCGGAGCGTGAAGCCGCCCTGCTCGCCGTGCTGATGGGCGCCCCCCGCCGGGTCTTCACCCGCGGTCAGCTCCTGGCCGCGGTCTTCACCAGTGCCGACTCGCCGGGAGTGGTCGACACCTACGTTCACTACTTGCGGCGCAAACTCGGTCGGGACGTCGTTCGTACCGTGCACGGCACCGGCTACCGGCTGGGAGTCCGATGACGGACGGCGACTTCGGTGTCGTGCGGCGAGCCGGCCGGGTCGCCGCGGCGCAGGCCTCGCTGGCCTTGGCGGCCGTGCTGCTGGTGGTCGGCGCGGTCGTGTACATCGTCGACGTCCGGGTACAAGATCAGCAGATCACGGCAGCCCTGTCGGCGGTGGCGCAGACCGCCGACGACGTGACCGACCCGCCGCCCGGCATGATCCTGGTGCTGCGGGACACGACGGGCAAGGTCTCGGTCAGCGCCGACGGCGTCCCGACGGCCAAGTTGCTGGCCCGTCCGGTGGGCTACTCCGATGCGTGGGTGCGCGGCGTCCCATACCGGGCCGTCGTCGTCGACCGACCCGAGGGCAGGGTCGTCGCGCTGCTCGACCTCGAGCCGTACCGAACCGGGCGCACTCGCCTGCTGGTGTCGCTCGGCGTCGCCGAACTGGTCGGAATCCTGGCTTCGATCGGTGTCGTGACCCTGCTGACGCGGCGGTCGATCCGACCGCTGGTCACCGCAATGGCATTGCAACGACGCTTCGTGGCCGACGCATCACACGAACTTCGCGCGCCGCTGACGGTGCTGCACACCCGAATCCAACTGCTTGCGCGCCGACTCGACGACGGAGACCTGACGCGGGCGCGCGCCCAGGTCGACGCCCTCGCTTCGGACACGCGACTACTGGGCGAGGTCATCGAGGATCTGCTCGCGTCCGCGTCGATGACCTCGGAGCACGCTCCCCGCGCCCGAGTGGACCTCGCCGCGGTCGTGGAAGCGGTCTCCGACAGCATGACTCAGCACTGCGAGACGGCCGGGGTCAGGCTGATCGTCGAGGTCGGCGAACTGTCCTCGCCAGACGACGTGGTGGTGCTCGGATCGAGCACCGCCCTGCGCCGCGCGCTCACCGCCCTCGTCGACAACG
>JAHFVB010000040.1 GCA_023264755.1 Mycobacterium sp.
ATGGGTTCATTGACAGCCACCCCGGGAGCTTGGTGGTGGCAGAAGTGTCACCACCAAGACCACCCGAACCGTCACCGATGTCCTGATGCAGAACTGTCACCGATGTCCTGCGAGATGACATGTGACAAAACCCGACTGCGATGTCTCCGGACATCACATGTGACAAAACCCGACAAGACCAACTGTCACCGATGCCTTGAGAAGGGACGCCGACAACAAGCTCAGGCAGTCGACTCCGAACGCTGCGCCCGCCGCATCGCCGCGACGGGATCGGCATACAACCCGCCCAGGGAGACCACTCCGGCGCCGGCTTCCTGGACGCGGTTGCCGAACGCAGTGACCCGGATGTCGCGCCGTCCCAGCACCGAGCGTTCCTCGAACGCGGCCTCGACCAACTCCATGCCCTCCGGGTACTCGGTGAACGCCTGCCCGCCCAAGACGACGTCGTCGGGATTGAGCAGGTCGCGCAGGATGGCGACGGCATGGCCGAGTACCCGCGCGCGTTCGGCCAGCAGGGCGTGCGCCCCGGCGTGGCCTTGGCGGGCCAACCGCAGCACCGCTGCGATATTCGACGACGGCCCCTCGGCGGGCACGATCTGCAACTTGCGGGCCGCGTTGAGCACCGCCTCGTCGCTGACGGTCGATTCCAATTGTCCTGTGTTTCCCAATAATTCGGACTGGGCAGGCAGTGCGGCAATGGTGCCGGGCCCACTGGCCGGCGAGTGCACCCGACCCCCGATCGACAAGGCGTAGCCGACGGTCTCACGGGCATAGACGTACAAGCCGGTGGCCGTCGGAGCACTCGAGCGGCGCACCCCGAGCAACAGCTCGGCCCCGGCCATGGCGTCCACGTGCGAAGCCACCGACACCGGTAGCCCGAGCGCCTCGGCAAGCACCGGCCCGACTGGGGCGTCCGACCAGCCCAACCGCGCGTGGTCGAAATAGCCCGTCGTGGTGTCGATGACGCCACCGGCGGCGACCCCGACCCACAGTGCCTTGCGCCGATGCCAGCGTCCGAGGTAGCGGCGCGCACTGCCGGCCAGCGCGGCCAGCGCCGCGTTCTGGGGGCCCTGCGGGGTCGGCGTCTCCACCACGTCGAGCGTGCGACCGAGCAGGTCGGTGGCCACGATGCTGGTGACGCGGGCGCCGATGTGCAGGCCCAGGGTCAGGAATGGTTCGTGGTTGACCTCGACGGGCACGCGGGGCCGGCCAATGGCCCCAGATACCGCCAGGTCGGCCCGCTCACGCAGCACGCCCGCCTCCAGCAGGGCGGTGACCTGCCGATTGACCGTGGCAATGCTCAGCCCGGTGACCGAGGCGATGGTGTCGCGGGCAATGGGTCCGCGCAGTCGGGCTGCGCCGAAGACGGCTCCGGCCGCCGTCTCGGCCAGGCGCAACGACGGCGCGACTACGTGATGGCGAGCGTGCAACAGCCGCTTGGCCGACGCTGGCTCACGCTTGCCGACCAGTGCGGCGGCCGGAGTCTTGGGGAGGATGATCTGCGTGCTCATGGGTGTCCTTCGAAGAGTGGTCGGCGAGGATTCGGGCCGCGCCTGACGACTCTGGAGGACGGAAGGTCCGCGTTCAGTCAGGCGCGAGCAAATGCGCAGCGACAACACGAACGCCGAGTGGCGATGCGCGCAGACTGACCGATGGACACGTTCTGAACATAGCATCCCAACTAAGGTCTAGGGAATGACGGGACCCACCACGGATCAGCGGGTCGCAGTCGTCACCGGCGCCAGCTCCGGTATCGGCAAAGCGACTGCGAAAACCCTTGCCGGACTTGGCTTTCATGTGTTCTGTGTGGCGCGACGAGCAGAGCGAATTCAGGCGCTGGCCGACGAACTCGGCGGGACGGCGGTGGTGGCCGACGTCACCGACGCCGCCGCCGTGGACGCCCTGGCCGAGCAGCTGGACCGCGTCGACGTGCTGGTCAACAACGCCGGCGGGGCAAAGGGACTGGAGCCGGTCGCCGACGCCGATCTGCAGGCCTGGCGCTGGATGTGGGAGACCAACGTCATGGGCACCCTGCGAATGACCAAGGCACTACTCCCCAAGCTCGTCGCCTCCGGCGACGGCCTCATCGTGACCGTGACGTCGATCGCCGCGTTCGAGATCTACGACGGCGGTGCGGGATACACCTCCGCCAAGCATGCGCAGGCCGCGCTGCACCAGACCCTGCGCGGCGAGCTGCTCGGAAAACCGGTGCGGCTCACCGAGATTGCGCCGGGCATGGTCGAGACGGAGTTCTCACTGGTCCGCTTCGGCGGTGACGAGACGCGCGCGGACGCGGTCTATCGGGGCATGACGCCACTGGTCGCCGAGGACGTCGCCGAGGTCATCGGTTTCGTCGCGTCACGTCCGCCCCACGTCAACCTGGACCACATCATCATCCGGCCCAGAGATCAAGCGTCCGCGACGAGAAAGGCGACCAGGGACGTGGTCAGCCACCCGGAGCGGTAGGAACCGAACTGGCCTGGCTGGGCGGCGTCGTGGTCGGCGTTCCGGACAGCGTGGGGGCGTCGGTGGGCGTCGCCGGTGCGGTGCTTGGCATGTTCGCCGGTTTGGCCTGTGACGAGATGGCGGACATCGCCGTCCAGTCGTCCCAGCTGACGGCCCAGTCCCAGATGTCGCCGTCGGCGTACGACAGTTGGATCGACGTGCCCGTGACCTCGACGGGGTCGCCGTAGATCGCGGTGTTGAAGTACTGCTGGGCGTTGTCCAGCGACAGGTTGATGCAGCCGTTGGTGACGTTGCTGCTGCCCTGCACCCCGACCGTGTTCGGGTTGGCGTGGATGAACTCGCCATTGTTGGAGATTCGCACGGCGAACCGCTCGTGCACGTTGCTGTAGCCGGCCGCCGGGTTCGACATGTAGAAGTCTTCGTACTTCTCGCTGACGACGTGAATGCCGCTGCGGGTGATGTTGCGCGGCAGGTCCGCCTCGCCGTAGCTGCATGGCAGGTCGAGGATGACCCCGGCGTCGGTGATCACCTGGATGCGGTGTGACGACGCCTCGGCCTTCACGACCTGGCGGCGACCGATCTCGAAGTCCAGCGTCGAGTCCTGCGCGCCGAACGCGCCGTCACCGAAGTGGACGCCGTACGTCTTCGCAGCCACGTGCACCTTGGTGCCCGCCGGGTAGTAGTCCCGGGTCCGCCAGTGCACGCGGGAACCGCCGACTTCGTCGGGCAGCCAGGCCCAGCTGCCCTCGACGGGCGGGGTCGTCGTCACGGTCAGGGCCCGCTCGACGGCGGCCTTGTCGCTGATCGACGCGTCGAACTGCAAGATGATGGGCGCCGCGACGCCGACCACCTGGCCGTCGGCCAACTGGAACTGACAGTTGACCTGGGTTTGCGGGTTGACCGTGGTGAAGCTGGCGGCCAATGGGACGGACTTGCCGTCCCGGCCGACCATCGACCCGGTCCAGGTGTAGACGATGCCGAAGCCCAGCGGTTCCGTCACGGAGAACGAGGTGCGCTCCGGATTCATGGCGCCCGCGACGGGCTTGCCGTCCGGATTGGAGAGCGCGACGTGCTGTAGCCAGCCGTTTTCGACGTCGATGCCGATGGGCGCCGTCGGGGCTACGTCGGTGGCGGCATTGGCCGGGGTGAAGGTGGCCACCGGCGCGGCCGGGGCCTCCGATTTGAGGCCGGCCTCGGGTAATCCCCTACCCGCGCAGGCGGCCAGAACGCCAGACGCGCCGACCGCCAACGCGGTCATTGCCTGCCGCCGGTTGATACTCACGCCAACAAAGGTACCTAGAGTGCACATCCAAACAGGCATGGCTCGGGTGTGAGCTCTATCCCGAACCGGGCCCGAACGCCGTCGCGCACCGTCCTGGCCAGGCTCAATACGTCTTCGGTGGTGGCCCCGCCCCGATTGGTCACAGCTAGCGCATGCTTGGTCGACAACGTTGCCGAAACCCCTTCGCCGGGGAAACCCTTGCCGAAACCTGCGTGCTCCACGAGCCACCCGGCGGCCAGCTTGACCCCGTCGGGCGCCGGATAGTTGGGGACGTCGCCGTGCTCGGCTCGCAACCGTGCGAGCTCCGAGGGCGCCACGACGGGGTTGGTGAAGAACGAACCCACGCTCCACGTGTCGTGGTCGGACTCGTCGAGCACCATCCCCTTGCCGGCCCGCAGCGCCAGCACCGCCTCGCGCACTCGGGCGGGGTCCACCCGGTCACCAGGTTCGACCCCAAGGGCCCTGCTCAATTCGCCGTAGCGCAGCGGGGCGCTGCGACCACTGGCGTCGAGAGCGAACTCGACCTCGAGTACGACGGCGTGGTCGGAGTTCTTCAACACGCTGTGCCGGTAGCCGAAGCCGAGCTCACCGGGGGCTACCCAACGGTCTTCCCCGGAGCGCCGGTCGAGCAGCCTGACCCCGCTGATGGTGTCGGCCACCTCGGCGCCGTACGCGCCGACGTTCTGAACGGGCGTGGCCCCGGTCGACCCGGGTATCCCGGACAGACACTCCAGCCCACCCAGCCCCGATGCCAACGAGGTGACGACGACGTCGTCCCACATCGCGCCGGCCTCGGCGCGGATCAGGTGCCCGGTCACGGTGATCTCGGTGTTGGCCAGCAGCACGACGGTCAGGTCGGTCAGGTCGTCGGCCAGCACCACGTTGGACCCGCCGCCCAGCACCAGGACCCGATCACTCCGCGGCAGTGCGCGCAGCACCGCGACGACCTTGTCCGTGGTGTCGCAGGTGATCAGGCGTTGAGCGGTCGGTCCGACGCGCAGCGTGGTGAACGGTGCGAGCGGAACGGACTCCGCGACCGCCGCACCCGCGATATCCGAACCGGCCACGGGCGGTAACGGTAGCGTGGCTGACTATGCCGCGTTCCTTCGACATGGCAGCCGAGTACGACGGCAGCGTCGAGCAGGTGTACCGAGCATTCAGCGACGAGCGGTACTGGCTGGCTCGGCTGGCCGGGTCCGGGGCGGACAAGACGACGCTGGACGTCATGGACGTCACCGTCGAAACGGGCGTGGACGTCGTCACCACGCAGACCCTGCACGCCGACCGCCTGCCCGGGGTGGTCACCCAGTTCCACCACGGCGACCTTCATTTCGTGCGCGAGGAGACGTGGAGCCCCATCGTCGACGGGCGGGCCAACGCCATCGTGAAGGGTTCGGTGCCCGGTGCGCCCGCCGCGCTCACCGGCACGGCGGTGCTGACCCCCGTCGGATCTGGAGGCGCCCGGCTCGAGTTCCGGGCCACCGTCGAGGTCCGCATTCCGCTCGTCGGCGGCAAGGTCGAGAACTTCATCGGCAATCAACTGGTGGAGTTGCTGATCGCCGAACAGCGGTTCACCACGGACTGGCTTCGCGACAACCCCTGAGCGCGCTTGCCAGGGTCCACCCGCGGCGGGCACTAAACTGCCTGGCCATGGGCCTCGCGGGCAGCAGCGGAGCACCCCGGGCCACGCCTCCGCCCGTCGGTCAGCTGACGCGCGGCACCACGGGGATCAATCGGTTGCGGCGCAGCGATCGCTGGCTGGTGCACTCCCCCCGGGTACGAACCGCACTGCTCACGGCGGCCGACCCGTTGGTCGTCGACCTCGGCTACGGCGCGCTGCCCGTCACCACCCTGGAGTTGGCCGCCCGACTGCGCACCGTACGCCAGGACGTCCGCGTCATGGGCCTGGAGATACACCCCGACCGGGTGGCCACCGCGCGGGCCGTCGGAGCGCCGGACGTCGAGTTCCGGCTCGGCGGATTCGAATTGGCCTGTACGCGGCCGGTCGTGGTTCGCGCGTTCAACGTGCTGCGGCAGTACCACGTCGACGAGGTGGTCGGCGCTTGGGCGCAGATGCAGGCCGGGTTGTCGCCTGGGGGGCTGATCGTCGACGGCACCTGCGACGAGCTGGGTAGGCACTGCTGCTGGGTGCTGTTGGACGACCACGGTCCGCTCAGCCTGACCCTGGCATGCGACCCGTTCGCCATCGACCGCCCATCGGACCTCGCCGAGCGGTTGCCGAAGGTGCTCATCCACCACAACGTCGCGGGCCAACCCATCCACGCGCTGTTCGCTGCCGCCGACCGGGCCTGGGCGAGCGTCGCGGGCCACGGGGTGTTCGGGGCCCGGGTGCGCTGGCGAGCCATGATGGAGTTGCTGGCCGCCGCCGGAGTTCCGGTCGAACCGCCGCGGCGCCGCCTGCGCGACGGGGTGCTCTCCGTCCCGTGGGATTACGTCGCGCCGCAGTAGGCTTGGCGCGTGCGTATTGCCCTTGCGCAGGTCCAGACCGGCGCCGACCCGTCGGCCAATCTCGAGTTGGTCGAGGAGTTCACGCGGCGCGCCGCGGACGCCGAGGCCCGCCTGGTGCTCTTTCCCGAAGCGACGATGTGCCGCTTCGGGGTGCCCCTGCGCCCCATCGCCGAGCCCCTCGACGGACCGTGGGCGTCGGGGGTGCGCGCCATCGCCGCCCGCTTCGGCGTCGTGGTGGTGGCCGGCATGTTCTGTCCGAGCGCGGACGGGCGCGTGACCAACACCCTGATCGCGACGGGGCCAGGGGTGGATGCCCACTACCACAAGATCCACCTCTACGACGCATTCGGTTTCACCGAATCACGTTCCGTCGCACCGGGTTTCGACCCAGTGATGATCACCGTCGACGGAGTCGACGTCGGCCTCACGACCTGCTATGACGTGCGCTTCCCCGAGTTGTACGTCGAGCTGGCCCGGCGCGGGGCTCGCCTGATCACGGTGCACGCATCGTGGGGTTCCGGCCCCGGCAAGCTCGAACAGTGGACGCTGCTGGCCCAAGCCCGCGCCCTGGACACCACCGGCATCATCGCGGCGGTCGACCAGGCCTATCCCGGTGACGAGCTCGCGGCCGTCGGCCCCACCGGCGTCGGCGGCAGTCTGGTGACGGCTCCGACCGGCGAGATATTGGCTGCGGCGGGCGCAGCTACCCAGTTGTTGGTGGCCGACCTCGACCTGGCCGCCGTCGACACGGTCCGCGAAACCATCGCGGTGCTGCGCAACCGCACCGAGTTCACCCGTTCCGGTAAGGCAGAATCGCTGGGGTGACCGATCCCTGGGCTCCACCTCCGCACCAGCCGAACACGCCACCGCCCTCGGCCGGTGAGCTTCCGACCCAGCAGCAACCGGTGCCCGCAGCCCAGCCTCCGACAGCCTCCGGCGGGGCCGCCACCGGTCCGGAACCGACGAAGCGGCCCTTCTACCGGCGCATCTTCCGCGATCCGATGTCGATCGTCCTGGTCGTGGTCATCGTCGTGGCGCTCGCGGTCGCCGGCGTCGTCGGCGGCGAGATCTACGCCCGGCATCGCGGCAACCAGCTGGTCGGCGAGGCCACCGCATGCGTCGTGCAGGACAGCGCCAGCGCGTCATTCGGCGCCAGCCCGTTCCTGCTGCAGTGGATGTCGGGGCACTACGGTCACATCTCCATCTCCACCGGCGGCAACCAGATCCGCCAAGCCAAGGGTATGAAGGCCGACATCGAGATCGACGACGTCCGGCTGGCCGACACCGGTAACTCCAAGGGCACGATCGGAGCGCTGGACGCCACCATCACGTGGACCGCCGAAGGCATCCAGCAGACCATCCAGGACGCCATCCCCCTGGTCGGCAGCTTCGTCAACGGCGTGACGACCAATCCGTCCGACGGGACCATCGAACTCAAGGGTGCGCTAGGCAGCATCGTCGCCAAACCCCAAGTCTCCGACGGCGGCATCTCGCTCGACGTTCAGAAGCTCACGGGGCTGGGCTTCACGCTGCCGCGCGAAACCGTGCAGCCCGCGCTCGACGCCTTCACGTCGCAGCTGACCCAGAACTACCCGCTCAACGTGAAGGCCGACAGCGTCCAGGTCACCGATACCGGCGTGGTCAGCAAGTTCTCCACCAAGAACGCCACCATCCCGGTCGGCCAACAGGATCCGTGCTTCGCGGGGCTGTGAGCCACGCCCACCCGGCGGGCTGAGCTCAGCCCCAGGGCACTGAGCTAACTCAGCCCGGCCAGCACCGCGCGCGTGCCCGACAGCCCGAGCCTGGTCGCTCCGGCTTCCAGCATGGCGATCGCATCCGCGGTGGTGCGGATGCCGCCGCTGGCCTTGACGCCGATACCGGGCCCGACCGCCGCGGCCATCAGTTCGACCGCACGCACCGAGGCACCGCCGGCGGGGTGAAAGCCCGTCGACGTCTTGACGAAGTCCGCGTCGGCAGCGACGGCGGCCCGGCACACGTCGCGCAAGGTCTGCTCCCCGGCGATGTCGAGCAACGCCGCGGACTCGACGATCACCTTCAGCACCACCTCGGGTACGGCGGCCCGGACCGCGAGGATGTCGGCGTGGACGGCCGCGAAGTCACCGGCGACCGCTGCCCCGACGTCGATCACCATGTCGACCTCCTGGGCTCCGGCCGCCACCGCGAGCTGAGCCTCCTGGGCCTTGATTGCCGACACGTGTTTGCCGGAGGGGAATCCGACGACCGTCGCGATGGAGACCTCGAGGGCCGCCGTACGTCGCGCCGTCGAAACCAGGGTCGGTGAGACGCAGACCGCATAGACCTCGAGCTCGGCGGCCTCCCGGGTCAGCGCCGCGACGTCGGCTTCGGTCGCCTCTGGTTTGAGCAACGTGTGGTCGACGAGCTCCGCCACCGCGGCCCGGCTCCAGTCAGCCATCTAGAACGGTTCTTCGGAGCCGCCGGGATTACAGCCCGCGGCGATCATCTGCTGGTCGTCGACCTGAGGGCGCCACGGCTCGAGATTCCAGCTGGCCTTGCCGGGCTCGAAGAGTTCGGCGAAGTCCCAGTGGCACATGAACTGCTCGCGCATGCCGGGGCTCGACGCTTCGGGCGACAGCGCCAGCACCTCGTGCCAGGCCTCGGCACCTTGCGCATCGGTGCCCGGAATGCCGGCCTCGTGGCGGCCGGCGGGGGTGGGATAGACGCGCAGACTGCTGAGGTCGCCGTAGTGCACCCAGTGGGCGTCGGCGATGTACGGCGGACCGACGTCGGGGTCGGCCCCGGCGGGGACCGCCGCAGCCAACCCGAGCCCCGCGGCGAACACCGCGGCGAGCAGCAGACGACGCATCGCCCTACCGCGACTTTCCCTGAACTTCGAGCAACTTGGGCTTGACGTCGACCAGGTAGATGCCGACCGCCGATGCGGTGATGGCGATGCCCATGATCCCGAGGCCGATGATGTTGGTGACCAGCGCGAGTAGCACGGCCCCGCCGGTGATTCCCAGCCACGCGTTCTTCGTCATCTTGCCCGCCGCCGGATAGGCATCGGCGCGTTGCAGCGCAGCATGGACGAAGGCGTAGATCGCCACGATCAGGACGACTATGTGAATACCAAAGAGGACGTACTCCGCAAGGTATTGAAGCTGCACGCTCCAAGCCTAAGCGGGGTACGTCCCCTTCTGCGAATTCGAGCCTTCGGCCCGTGCTTCGACTACTTCTGGGTGACCTTCTTGGCCGGGGCCTTCTTGGCGGGCGCCTTCTTGGCCGGAGCCTTCTTGGCGGGAGCCTTGGCAGCCGTCGCCTTCACCGGCGCGGCGGCCTTCTCGGCCTTCTTCGGCAGTTCGACACCGACTAGCTTGGCGGCGCGCTCGCCGACGGCGCGGGTCTGGCTGGCCACGGTGCCCAGCGCGTCCTGCGTCAGTTCGACGGCCTGATCCGTCACGCTCTCGACGCGGCTGGCCGCCTCTTCGATCGCGGGCTGGCTACGCAGGCGCGCCAGCGCCTCTTCGCCACGCTCGACCAGCTTGTTGTAGGTGGTGGTGGCAGCCTCGGCGTAGCCCTCGGCGGCCTTGCGCAGCTCCTCGCTGCTCAGGCGGCCACGGATCTCGTCGACCTGGGTGGGCAGTTCTTCGCCCAGCTTGGACAGTCGGGTGCGTCCCTCCTCGACGCGCGCATTGGCGTCGGTGCGGGCCTCTTCGGCACGCTCACGCAGCGCGGCGACGATCTCGTTGACCGTGGCCAGCGCCAAGTCGGCGGCGCCGACAGCAGCGAGCAACGGGGCCTTCAGGTCTTCGATGGTCGGTTGGTTCTTCTCGGCCATGATGGTGATTCCTTTCCTTGCGTCCTTGCGGATCTACTACTCGTGGTTCTTGGTGACAGTCGATCGGGTGTTATTCAGGGGCGGACTCCTCGGTGCTCTCGTCGCCTACCGCCTTGGCCGATAGCGCCGCCGGGGCGGCTCCGGCATCCAACGTCGCCGCCGGGGCGGCTCCGGCATCCAACGTCGCCGCCGGGGCGGCTCCGGCATCCAACGTCGCCGCCGGGGCGGCTCCGGCATCCAACGTCGCCGCCGGGGCGGCTCCGGCGTTCTGCTCCACGAACGACGTGTAAATCTCCAGCAGCGCCTGCTTCTGCCGTTCGTTGATCGCGGTGTCGGCGATGACGGCGTCGCGGACGTCGCTCGCCTCGCTGGGCTCGAGCATTCCGGCCCTGACGTAGAGCACCTCGGCAGATACCCGAAGCGCCTTCGCGATCTGGTTCAGCACTTCAGCCGAGGGCTTGCGCAGCCCCCGCTCGATCTGGCTCAGGTACGGGTTGCTCACCCCGGCCTTCTCGGCCAGCTGCCGCACCGAAACCTGCGCAGCTTCGCGCTGGGCTCGGATGAAGCTCCCGATGTCTTGCGCGGCGTTGGTGACCACGGCGGCGAGGTTCTCGTCGTGTGCCATGTTTCGCCTCCTCCGTCTCGGGTATCCGAAGTGCTACGGATCAACCGTACGACGGGGTGCTAACTTTTGCAAGCACTTGCTAGCGCAGGTCAGAAGAGCAGTTGGGCTATCGAGTAGATGATCAGTCCGGCCAGCGACCCCACCACGGTGCCGTTGATGCGAATGAATTGCAGGTCACGACCCACATGCAATTCGATGCGGCGACTGGCCTCTTCGCCATCCCAACGCTCGATGGTGTCGGTGATGATCGCCGTGATCTCCGTTCCGTACTGGGACACCAGGTGCTGCGCCGCCCGCACGATCCAGTTGTCGACCTTGTCGCGCAGCTCGACGTCGTCACGCAACGACTCCCCGATGCTCACGACGGAGTCCGCGATGCGGCCTCGCAGCGCCGACGAGGGGTCGTCGACCGCCTCGACGATGATGCGTTTGGCGGCATTCCACGCGGTTTCGGCTGCTCGCGTGACCTCGTCGCGGGCCATCACCTGCTCCTTGACCTTCTCGGCGCGCGCCACGGTCGCCTCGTCGTTCTGCAGGTCGTCGGCGAACTCGAACAGGAACTTGGTGGCCGAACGGCGCAGCTCGTGATCCGGGTTGCGCCGCACCTTGTCGGTGAAGTCCATGAGCTCGCGGTGGATGCGATCACCGATCAGACTGTCAACCCATCGGGGCGACCAGGACGGCGAGTCGCGTTCGATGACCCGCTCGATGGTGTCCCCCGCGTTCAGCGACCACTGGAACGCTCGGTCGGCCAGCAGCTGAATCAGCGCCTCCTGGCGTCCCTCCTCGAGCAGCGACGTCAAGACTCGGCCGATGGGCGGACCCCACTGTGGTTCGGCCACGCGTTTGACAATCATGCGGTCCAACAACTGCTGGATGTCCTCGTCCCGCAGCAGCTCCACGACCACCCGAAGCACCGTCGACGCCTCGGTCGCCACCCGCTCGGCGTGGGGACCCTCGGACAACCACTTGCCCATCCGGCCCGCCACCTGCGCATCGCGCAGCTTGGCCTCCACGACGTCGGGAGACATGAAGTTCTCGCGAACGAACGTTCCGAGGCCCTCGCCGAGCTGGTCCTTCTTGCGCGGAATGATCGCGGTGTGCGGGATGGGGATGCCGAGCGGATGCTTGAACAGCGCCGTAACGGCAAACCAATCCGCGAGCGCCCCCACCATGCCGGCCTCCGCGGCGGCGCGGACGTACCCGATCCAGGGCGCCGCCCCGCCCGCCGTCATCCCACGGGACTGGGCCCACGTGCAGGCCAGAAAGATCACGGTCGCCCCGACGAGGAAGCTCAGCGCGAAGAGCTTCATCCGACGCAATCCACGACGACGTTGGGCGTCGGCAACGCTGTCCACGCCAGCAAGCGATTCGGCGAAGCTCGCCCGCGAACTCTCGCTGGGCCCGGAAGTCGCATCTCGGGTCTGTTGACTGGCCACGAATCCATCATCCCCTGTTCGGACGAGCCCACTCCGGCCGAGCGGCCCGTTGTGGCAGATCGGCCGTATTATCGAGAAGAACTAGGGAATGGATGACCGCGACAGTGGCACAGCAGACCCCGGCCGGGGTAGTCAAAACCGATGGGCGTAAGAAGCGCTGGCACCAACACAAGGTCGACCGTCGAAACGAGCTGGTCGACGGCACTTTGGAGGCCATCCGGCAACGTGGCAGCAACGTCAGCATGGACGAGATCGCGGCCGAGATCGGGGTCTCCAAGACCGTGCTGTACCGCTACTTCGTCGACAAGAACGACCTGACGACGGCGGTGATGATGTGCTTTGCGCAGACCACGCTGATCCCCAACATGGCCGCCGCACTGTCGTCGAACTTGGACGGGTTCGCCCTGACTCGCGAGATCATCCGCGTCTACGTCGACACCGTCGCCGCCGAGCCCGAGATCTATCCGTTCGTGATGGCGAACAACTCGGCCAGCAAGAGCAAGGCCGTCGCCGACTCCGAGCAGATCATCGCGCGCATGCTCGGCGTCATGCTGCGCAGGCGGATGCAGCAGGAGGGCATGGACACCCACGGCGCCGACCCCTGGGCGTTCATGATCGTCGGCGGCGTGCAACTGGCCACCCACTCGTGGATGTCGAACCGACGGATGAGCGCCGACGACCTGATCGACTACTTGACCATGTTGTCGTGGAACGCGTTGCGCGGCATCGTCGAGGCCAACGGTTCGCTGGAGAAGTTCAACTCGATGCCCCATCCTTCCCCGAGTTTGCCGACCTAGCTGCTTGACTGTGCGGATGAGCAGGACGACCGATCTTCCGCCCCCGTGGACCCACGAGCCGCACCGCCACCTCGAGTTCTCCCCCGGCGCGAAGGTCGCCGACATCAAGACCAACTCCACCCCCGGGTTCAAGGGGTCCAAGTCCGACGCCCCCGCCCTGCAGGCCGAACGCAACGAGCGCTTCGCCGACCTGCAGGAGCGGCTGTACGCCGCCGGGCGCGAGGGCGACACCCGTTCGCTTCTGCTGGTGCTGCAGGGCATGGATACCGCGGGCAAGGGTGGCATCGTCAAACACGTTGTAGGAGCGGGCAATCCACAGGGCATCGACTACACCAGCTTCGGCAAGCCCACCGCCGAAGAGCTCGCCCACCACTATTTGTGGCGAATCCGCAACGCGTTGCCTGCCGCGGGCCAGATCGGCGTGTTCGACCGTTCGCACTATGAGGACGTGCTGATCGTGCGCGTACACGACCTGGTGCCGCCGGACGTGTGGAGCACCAGGTACGACGAAATCAACGCCTTCGAGAAGGAGTTGGTCGACGCGGGCACGACGATCGTGAAGGTCGCGATGTTCGTGTCACTCGCCGAGCAGAAGGCGCGGCTGGCCAAGCGACTGCGCCGGCCCGACAAGTACTGGAAGTACAACCCCGCCGACATCGATGAGCGACTGCTGTGGCCGAAGTACCAGGAGGCCTACCAGGCCGTGCTGGACAAGACCTCGACCGAGTACGCGCCCTGGCACGTCGTCCCGTGTGACCGGAAGTGGTACAGCCGGCTGGCCATCACCGAGTTGCTGATCGAGGCCCTCGAGGGATTCGACTTGTCTTGGCCGCCAGCCGATTTCGACATCCACGCGGAGAAGAAGCGGCTGGCCAAGGCCTGACTCCGGTTAGGCGCCCTTGACCAGGGTGAACTGGCCGACGTTGGTGATGCCGCGCCGGAAGAAGTCCGCGCATCCGGTCAGGTAGTGCATGTACCGGTCGTAGACCTCGGGTGAGGTGATGGCGATCGCCTGCTCCCGGTTGGCGGCCAGGTTCGAGGCCCACATGTCCAGCGTGCGAGCGTAGTGCGGCTGCAGCAGGTGGATGCGCTCCAGGGTGAAGCCCGAGCCCGCGGCCAGTTCCTCGATGTCCTCGACCGCAGGTAATTGACCACCCGGAAAGATCTCGGCGGCGATGAAGCGCATGAACTTCAGGTCGCTGATCGTCAGCTTGATCTTGTTGTCCCGGAAGAACTTCTGCGTGTGCGCCAGGATGGTGTGCAGCAGCATCCGGCCGTCGTCGGGCAGGATGTCGTAGGCCTTTTGGAAGAACACCGGATAACGCTCTGCCTTGAACGCCTCGAAGGCTCCAATGGACACGATCCGGTCGACGGGCTCGTCGAACTCTTCCCAGCCCTGCAGCCGAACTTCGGCAGTCCGCTCAGTGGGGATCGAAGCCAGCAGTTTGCGGCTGTATTCGCATTGGTTGCGGCTCAACGTGATTCCGATGACGTTGACGTCGAACTGCTCGACGGCGCGGCGCAGCGCCCCACCCCATCCGCAGCCCACGTCCAGCAGCGTCATTCCGGGCTGCAGGTCGAGTTTGCCCAGCGCCAGGTCGAACTTCGCGATTTGCGCCTCTTCGAGCGTCATATCGTCCCGCTCGAAGTACGAGCAGGTGTAGCCCATCGTCGGCCCTAAGAACAGCGCAAAGAACTCGTCGGAGAGGTCATAGATCGACTGCGATTCTTCGTAGAACGGCTGTAGCTCGGATTCGGATGCGACTTTAGACATACGTGCGCAAGCTCCCCTTCGTGCTTCGGCCGTTTCGAGCCGGGGATTCGGTGCTCGCGGCGATAGACGTTGCCGCTACACCGTCGACTCCCGGGCTGAATCGGCGACAATTTATCGTAGTCAAGGTAACCAATGCCGATCCACCATCTGAACGGCTAAAAGTTCCGCGGACAGACTAGCGCTTCAATATGTGTAAAAGCCCTTGCCGGACTTCTTGCCGAGTTGGCCAGCCTCGACCATGCGCTGCAGCAACGGTGGCGGCCCGTACAGCGGCTCCTTGAACTCCTCGTACATCTTGTCGGCGATCAGCTTGAGCGTGTCGAGCCCGATCAGGTCCGACAGCCGCAGCGGCCCCATCGGGTGCGAGAGCCCTGCGACGACCGCCGTATCGATGTCCTCGATGGTGGCCACGCCGGCCTCGGCCATCCGAACGGCGGCCAGCAGATAGGGCACCAGCAGCGCGTTGACGACGAAGCCCGACCGGTCCGAGCAACGCACCACCTGCTTGCCGAGCACCGCACTGGCGAACTGCTCGGTCCTGGCTAGCGCAGCTTCGGTGGTGACGAGCGTTCCGACCAACTCGACGAGCGGTAGCACCGGCACCGGATTGAAGAAGTGCAGCCCCAGCACCCGGCCCGGATTCTTGGTGGCCGCGGCGATCTTCATGATCGGGATGCTGGAGGTGTTGGACGCCAACACCGCGTCCGGATCGGCGATGACCTCGTCGAGTTCGGCGAACACCTTGGCCTTGACCGCAGCGTCCTCGATGATCGCCTCGATGACCAACTGACGGTCGGCGAGGTCGGCCAGACGAGTGGTGAAGTGCAGCCTGGCCAGCGCGATCTCGCGGTCGTCCGCGGCCATCTTGCCCTTGGCGACGGCGCGCTCCAAGGACTTCGTGATGCGCTCGCGACCGGCCTCGACCAGCGCCTCGGTGGGCTCGTAGACCAGCACGTCGACACCGGCGCGCACCGAGACTTCGGCGATGCCTGCGCCCATCTGCCCGGCGCCGACGACGCCTACGCGTTCAATGGGTTTGTCGAGGTCCGTGCTCATCGATCATTCTCCGTATCCAGGTATGCGTCAGGCC
>JAHFVB010000366.1 GCA_023264755.1 Mycobacterium sp.
GTGTCGACCAGGAACATGCGGCCGGGTTGCAGCCGCATCTTCTTGACGACGGTCGACGGGTCGAGGTTCAGCACGCCGGCCTCCGACGCCATCACCACGAGTCCGTCCTGGGTGACCCAGATGCGCGACGGCCGCAGTCCGTTGCGGTCGAGCACCGCGCCGATGACCGTGCCGTCGGTGAAGCACACCGCGGCCGGTCCGTCCCATGGCTCCATCAGCGACGAGTGGTACTCGTAGAAGGCGCGCCGCGCCGGATCCATCGACTCGTGGCGTTCCCACGCCTCGGGGATCATCATCAGCACCGCGTGCGGCAGGCTGCGTCCGCCGAGGTGGAGCAGTTCGAGCACCTCGTCGAAGCGAGCGGTGTCGGAGGCCCCCGGGGTACAGACCGGGAAGATCTTGTCGACGTCGTCGTACGAGCCGAATACGTCGGTGTGGATCAGCGCTTCGCGCGCCCGCATCCAGTTCTCGTTCCCGGTCACGGTGTTGATTTCGCCGTTGTGTGCGACGCGCCGGAAGGGGTGCGCCAGCGGCCAGGAGGGGAACGTGTTGGTGGAGAAGCGCGAGTGCACGATGCCCAGGGCGCTGGTCAGCCGCTCGTCCTGCAGGTCCAGGTAGAACGCCCGCAGCTGCGGGGTGGTGAGCATGCCCTTGTAGACGAACGTCTGGCCGGAAAGGCTTGGGAAGTACACGGTTTCCCGGCCCGGACCGTCCTGACCGGGGCCCTTGGTGCCGAGCTCGTGCTCGGCGCGCTTGCGCACGACGTAGGCGCGGCGTTCCAGGTCCATGCCAGAAGCGCCGCCGAGGAAGACCTGGCGGAACGTCGGCATGGCGTCGCGGGCGAGTGCGCCCAGGGACGAATCGTCGGTCGGCACGTCGCGCCAGCCGAGCAGTTCCAACCCCTCGGCCTCGGCGATCTTCGCGACGGACTCACACGCCGCGGCGGCATCCCGCGACGACTGCGGCAGGAACGCGATGCCGGTGGCGTAGCTGCCCTCTGCGGGCAACTCGAAGTCGACCACCGCACGTAGGAACGCATCGGGCACCTGGAGCAGGATTCCCGCGCCGTCGCCGGTGTTCGGTTCGGCCCCCTGGGCCCCCCGGTGCTCCAGGTTCAACAGTGCGGTGATGGCCTTGTCCACGATGTCGCGGCTGCGACGCCCATGGATGTCGGCGACCATCGCGACACCGCATGAGTCGTGCTCATACGCGGGGTTGTACAGCCCTTGTTTTTGGGGCGCCATTCCCACCTACCCTTTTCCAACACGCCTTGGACCCGACACGGAAGCCGCTGTGCACGACAGCCGTCTGTTCCGGCTTCTTACCGGCGTCTGCCTGCCTGGGCGAAGGGGTGCCTTTGTGCAGCACTGAACGACGGGCCTTGTCCCATTCGCCTCGAGTGGTGAAACGATATGACAAACACCGCCTGACATGCCAACTTAGTATCACCTAACTAGCTGAGGGCGACGGTACTGGGCGGTACGGTCAAGATCGCGCCGTACGTCACTCAATGGCGTTGGGCCCGTTGGGCTTTCGCATGATCCGAGCGGTCGAGCCGAAGGGCGGGGCCAGATCGCCCCTCGAGGCCGCCCCGAACCATAGTTTGCTAACCCTTACACGACGACCTCCCAGGCTGTGCCGATACCAGTGCTTTAGTTTGCTCAAAGCCTGACCGCTTTCTTAGAGACGGCCCGGTCCCCGGAGTCGGCGCCGGAGTCCGGACTCAGGTCCATCCGCCGGAGCAACTGGGCGTTCAACGCGACGACGACCGTCGACATCGACATGAGCAATGCTCCTACCGACATCGGCATGACGAAGCCCACCGGAGCCAGCACCCCGGCCGCCAACGGCACGGCCACCAGGTTGTAACCCGCTGCCCACCAAAGGTTCTGCTGCATTTTGCGGTAGGACGCCCGCGACAGCGCAATCGCCGAGCGCACCAAACGCGGATCCGAGCCGGCCAGGATCACCCCCGCCGAGCCGATCGCGACGTCCGTTCCGGCGCCGATCGCGAGACCGACATCGGCCTGCGCCAACGCGGGGGCATCGTTCACCCCGTCGCCGACCATGGCGACCGTGCGCCCCTCGCGCTGCAGGGCGGCGACCTTTGCCGCCTTGTCCTCCGGCCGGACCTGCGCGTAGCGCCGATCGATGCCCAGTTCGAGGCCCACCGCCCTCGCGACCGGCTCGGCGTCGCCTGTGATCATCACCACCTCGATACCCAACCGGTTCAGCTCCTCCACGGCCTGGCGGGACTCGTCGCGCACCTCGTCGGCCACCGCGAGCGCGCCCACCACCTCGCCATCCACCAGCACGTGAAGCACCGTGGAGCCCGCCGCAGTCCAGGGCTCCGTCTCGGGCAACGCGACCGAGCCGGTCTCCGCCAGCAGTCCCGGCCCGCCGACGCGCACCACGCGGCCGGCCACGACCGCCGTCACGCCCAAAGCCGGTGTCGAGCTGAACTCCTCGGCGGTGGCCACGGCGACTTCGCTGGCGCCGGCGGCGGTGACGATCGCCCTGGCCAGCGGGTGTTCGGAGTCCGCCTCGGCCGCCGCGGCAGCAGCGAGCACGGCGGCCTCGGTCCAGCCAGGGCTCGCGACGAGCGCCGTGACCGCGGGCTCGCCCTTGGTCAGCGTTCCGGTCTTGTCGAACACCACGGTGTCGACGGTGCGCATGGTCTCGAGTGCCATCCGGTCCTTGACGATGATGCCGGCGCGGGCCGCCCGTTCGGTGGCGATGGACACGACCAGCGGGATGGCTAGACCAAGGGCGTGCGGGCAGGCGATGACCAGCACGGTGATGGTGCGAATCACCGCTTGCTGGGGCAGCCCGACGACGCCCCACACGACCGCGGTCACGAGCGCCGACCCCAGTGCGAACCAGAACAGCCAGCCCGCGGCCCGGTCGGCCAGTCGCTGGGCTCGCGACGACGAGTTCTGCGCCTCGGCGACCAGGCGCTGGATGCCCGCCAGCGCGGTGTCGGAACCGACGGCGCTGACCTCGACGCGAAGCCCGGAGTCGGTGGCGACGGTGCCCGCCACGACCGCGTCGCCGACGCCCCGCAGAACCGGTCGGGACTCACCGGTCACCATCGACTCGTCGACGTCTGCGGCGCCCGCGACGATCCGGCCGTCGGCCGGGACGCTACCGCCCGGCCGGACGATGACCAGGTCGCCGACGCGAAGGTCGGCGGGGGCGACGGTGGTGATCCGGTCGCCCTCCGGCCCGGACTCGACGCGCTCGGCGGTGTCGGGCAACAGCGCCGCCAACGCATCCAACGCCGAGGACGTCTGGGCCAGCGACCGCATTTCGATCCAGTGGCCAAGCAGCATGATGACGATCAGGAGGGCGAGCTCCCACCAGAAGTCGAGCTCGTGATGCAGCAGCCCCAGGGCGGCGCCCCAGGACGCCACGAAGGCAACGGTGATCGCCAGCCCGATCAGCAGCATCATCCCCGGAGTGCGCGAACGTATTTCGTCGCGCGCTCCCTTCAGAAACGGTTGCCCACCCCACAGGTACATCACGGTGCCGAGCACCGGCGATACCCAGGGGAGCACCGGACCACCCGGCAGCGGGTAGCCGAGGATCATCGCGAACATTCCGGACAGCGCCACCGTCGGGATGGCCAGCACCAGCATGATCCAGAACAGTCGGCGAAACCGCGCGACGTGATCGGCGTGGTGCGCGTGACCGGCATGCTCTGCGTGGTCGTGGTTCATGAAAAAGAGCATACCCCCCTGGGGTATCTTTGCGGTGAGCTCGCTCGGTCCGCGCTGTTAACATCCGGCCCATGCCCGAAGCTCGCGGTACCGGCGGCCGGGTGGGCGCATTCGTCCGCAATTCCGGATACCTGCGCAAGTGGTTGATCCTCGGGATTTCCATCGGGATCATCGCCGGACTCGGCGCGGTGGTCTTCTATCTCGCCCTGGACTACGCCGGGCAGCTGCTGCTGGGTTACCTCGGCGGCTACCACCCGCCAACGGCGGCCGGCGACGGCGGCCGTCCGGGCTCGGCGGGCTACTCCCGGGCGTGGGCCATCCCACTGGTCACGTTCGGCGGCGCGCTGCTGTCGGCGATCATCGTCGCCAAGTTCGCCCCAGAAGCCGAGGGCCACGGCACCGACAGCGCCATCGAAGCCGTCCACACCGACCCGCGTTCCATCCGAGCCAGGGCGGTGCTGGTGAAGATGGTGTCCAGCGCGTTGACCATCGGCTCCGGCGGGTCGGCCGGCCGCGAAGGTCCCACCGCCCAGATCTCGGCGGGGTTCGGTTCGCTACTCGCCCGCAGGCTGGACCTGTCCGACGCCGACGGCCGCGTCGCGGTCTCCCTGGGCATCGGCTCGGGCATCGGGGCCATCTTCGGAGCCCCACTGGGCGGCGCCGTGCTCGCCGCGTCGATCGTCTACCGCGAGGACTTCGACTACCGCTCGTTGATCCCCGGCTTCATCACCTCGGGCACCGCGTACACGGTCTACGGCCTGTGCCTCGGGTTCGACGGGCTGTTCGGATCGGTGGTGCCCAACTACGTCTTCGACCCGGCCCAGCTCGGCTGGTTCGTGCTCATCGGAATCTGCGCTGCCGCAGTCGGATACCTCTATGCGCGGACGTTCTACGCCACCGTCGCGCTGACCAAGCGGCTGCCCGGCGGCAAGGTGCTCAAACCCGCCGTCGGCGGATTGCTCGTCGGGCTGCTGGCCTTGGCCATCCCGCAAGTCCTGTCCAGTGGCTACGGCTGGGTTCAGTTCGCCACCGCGACCGACAGCCTGGCGAAGATCCCGCTGTGGATCGTGCTGATCCTGCCGTTCGCGAAGATCCTTGCGACGTCGCTGTCGATCGGCAGCGGCGGCTCCGGCGGCATCTTCGGGCCGGGAATCGTCATCGGCGCCTTCGTCGGCGCCGCTATCTGGCAGTTGGCCGATCTGGCCGGGCTTCCCGGAATTCCCAACGGGCCAGGGGTTTTCGTCGTCGTCGCGATGATGGCGTGCTTCGGCAGCGTGGCGCACGCACCGTTGGCGGTAATGATCATGGTGGCCGAGATGACCAGTTCGTTCTCGGTACTGCCTGGCGCGATGATCACCGTCGGCATCGCCTACCTGCTGATCACCCGAACCGACGTGTCGATGTACAAGTCGCAGCGGCTCAACCGCGAAACCGCCGCAGCCGAACGAGCCGGAACCCCCCGGAAGGACAGGAAGTACCGAGCCATGACCCTCCAGCGCAGCAAGCACGTCGCCTCCCTGAAGAACGGCACGATCGTCGCCGAATCCGACCTCGGGTCCATCACCCGAGTGACGGCCGACGACCTGCCGATCCTGACGGGCATGTCGATCAAGCGAATCGTGCTCAACCCCGGGGCGATGCGGACCCCCCACTGGCACGCCAACGCCAACGAGCTGACCTACTGCCTATCCGGCACGTCGCTGGTCTCGGTCATCGACACCTACAACAAGTTCGCCAGCTTCACCATCACCGCGG
>JAHFVB010000367.1 GCA_023264755.1 Mycobacterium sp.
CCGCAGCGACGGTCACCGTCGAGGAAGCCCAACCGCTGGTCTCGACGGGGTTGTACGGCATCGTCCGGCATCCGTTGTACGTGGGCGCGCTCATCATGATGATCGGCCCGCCACTGGCCCTGGCCTCTCCGTGGGCCCTGACGGTGCTGATCCCAGGTCTTGCCGCACTGGCGGTACGCATCATCGACGAAGAGCAGCTGCTCACCGAGCAACTACCGGGCTACGACGAGTACGTGAAGAAGGTGCGTTACCGGCTAGTGCCCGGCGTGTGGTGATCCCCTGCCGCGAACCCGTAACGTAGGCGCGATGATCGACAAGCCCTGTCCCGGCGGCGGTAAGGCGTGGACCGTCGACATTGCCGGCAAGCCGATCTGCCCACGCTGCCGGCGAGCGCTCGCCACGGTGGCGGGGAAGGGTCGTTCGGTGAAGGACACTCCGCAGGTGCCGCCCCACGAGCGGCCCGGCCGCGCGAACCGTCGGCCCACCTAAGAACTCCCACCCCGGCGGCCCTCACGACTCGGATTCGGCGTCGACCATCTCTTCGAGCCCGACGTGCTCGTCGAGATCGAGGCGACGGCCATCCTCGATTGATCCGGTACGCGGGCCGCGACCGGGTGAGTCCAGCTAGACCCAGACGCCCTTGCCGACCGCGACCACACCGCCTGCGCTGATCGAGTAGCGCTCCCGGTCCTTCTCCAGATCGACACCGACCATCTCACCGGGCCCGACGACGACGTTCTTGTCCAGGATGGCGTGCCGCACCACCGCGCCGCGGCCGATGCGTACGCCCGGCATGAGCACGCTGCCCTCGACGATCGCGCCGTCGTCGACGACGACGTTGGAGGACAGGACCGAGTTGCGCACCGAGGCCGCGGAGATGATGCTGCCCGCCCCAACCACCGACTCCTGCGCCGAACCGCCGTTGACGAACTTCGCGGGCGCCAGGTTGCCCGACTCCCCCATGATCGGCCAGCGCTTGTTGTACAGGTTGAACACCGGATGCACCGACACCAGATCCATGTGGGCGTCGTAGAACGCGTCGAGCGTTCCGACGTCGCGCCAGTACCCGTGGTCACGTTCGGTCGAGCCGGGAACTTCGTTGTCGTTGAAGTCGTAGACCGCGGCCATCCCGTCGGCGACCAGGCGCGGGATGATGTCGCCGCCCATGTCGTGATCGGAGTCGTCGTCCTCGGCGTCCGCGCGGATGGCGTCGACGAGCACCTTGGTGGTGAAGATGTAGTTGCCCATGGACGCGAAGGTCTGCTCGGGATCGTCGGGCGTGCCCGGCGGGTCGGGTGGCTTCTCGACGAACTCGCGGATGCGCCCCGATTCGTCGGCATCGATGCATCCGAATGCGCTGGCCTCGGACCGGGGCACCCGAATGCCGGCGACCGTCGCACCGGCGCCGCTCTGGATGTGGAACTGCATCATCTGCTCCGGATCCATCCGGTAGATGTGGTCCGCACCGAACACCACGACGTAGTCGGGGTCCTCGTCGTAGATGAGATTGAGCGACTGCAGGATCGCGTCGGCGGACCCGGTGTACCAGCGCGGACCGAGCCGTTGCTGGGCGGGCACCGGGGTGATGTACTCGCCGGCAAGCCCGGAAAGCCGCCAGTTCTGCGAAATGTGGCGATCCAGCGAATGCGACTTGTACTGCGTGAGTACGCAGATCTTCAAGTAGCGGGCGTTCACCAAGTTTGAAAGCACGAAATCGATGAGCCGGTAGGCCCCGCCGAAGGGAACCGCCGGCTTGGCTCGGTCCGCGGTCAGCGGGTAGAGCCGTTTGCCCTCGCCGCCCGCCAGGACGATTCCCAGCACGTGTGGCAGTTCCCTCATGGGTCAAACCTATCGGCAGCTAGGGGCCTCGGCTAGCCATTCGCCGTATTGGCCCCAGTTTCGGCGCTGTCGGTCAACGTAATTGGCGGTCCCTCCCCGGCTTACCCGCGGTCCACACCGGGCCCCAGGAGCAAATTGGGCGCAGCAGCACTCAAGGATCCCGGTGGTCCATTACGGTCGTCATCATGCGAGTGGCGATGATGAGCCGGGAGTATCCGCCCGAGGTTTATGGCGGTGCGGGTGTCCACGTCACCGAACTGGTCGCCGAGTTGCGACACCTGTGCGAGGTCGACGTGCACTGCATGGGACAGCCGCGGGACACCGCCATCGTCGCTGCCCCCGACCCCGCGCTGGCCGGCGCCAACGCCGCGCTCGTCACGCTCTCGGCCGATCTGGCCATGGTCAACACCGCAGGTTCGGCCACGGTGGTCCACTCACACACCTGGTACACGGGTCTGGCCGGTCACCTCACGGCGCTGCTGTACGGAATTCCCCATGTGCTGACGGCGCATTCGCTCGAGCCGATGCGTCCGTGGAAAGCCGAGCAACTCGGTGGCGGGTATCGAGTCTCGTCCTGGGTGGAACGCACCGCGGTCGAGGCGGCCGACGCGGTGATCGCCGTCAGTTCGGGCATGCGCATCGACGTGCTGAGCACTTACCCCGCACTCGACCCCAGCCGCGTCCACGTCGTGAAGAACGGCATCGACACCGACGTCTGGTATCCGGCGGCGCCCAATCCGCAGGGTTCGGTGCTGGCCGAGCTCGGCGTCGATTTGGCGAAACCCATCGTGGCCTTCGTCGGCAGGATCACCCGCCAGAAGGGCGTCGCCCACTTGGTCGCGGCCGCACACCACTTCGCGCCAGACGTACAGCTGGTGTTGTGCGCAGGCGCGCCCGATACGCCCGAGATCGCGGCCGAGGTGGCCGCGGCGGTGCAAGAACTGGCGCAGGCACGCAGCGGGGTGTTCTGGGTCCAGGAGATGCTACCGACCGACAAGATTCGCGAAATACTCTCGGCAGCAACAGTTTTCGTGTGCCCGTCGGTGTACGAGCCGCTCGGCATCGTCAACCTCGAGGCCATGGCCTGCGGGACGCCGGTCGTCGCCTCCGACGTCGGAGGCATTCCCGAGGTGGTCGACGACGGACGGACCGGACTCCTGGTGCACTACGAGCCGACCAACACCGGCCACTTCGAGCAGGAATTGGCCTACGCCGTCAACACCCTTGTCGCCGAACCAAGTCGGGCGGCCGGGTTCGGCCGGGCCGGGCGGGAACGGTGCATCGCCGAATTCTCTTGGGCACGCATCGCCGAACAGACGATGGAGATATACCGCAAGGTCACCGCGTAGCGCAGCGGAGCAATCGAGACCGCGTAGCGCAGCGGAGCAATCGAGACCGCGTAGCGCAGCGGAGCAATCGAGACCGCGTAGCGCAGCGGAGCAATCGAGACCGCGTAGCGCACTGTCGAGCGCGTACAGCGCAACGCGGCAAGGTCACCGCGCCGCACGGCGGCGCGGGTCGAATCGGGCGAACGTGCCCCGAGTCGCAGTCTCTAGTTGGTGACGCCCTTGAGTTCGTCGCCAAGTGCGGCGGCTTCGTCGGGCGTCAGCTCGACGACGAGTCGTCCACCGCCCTCCAGTGGTACTCGCATCACGATGCCCCGCCCCTCCTTGGTTGCCTCCAACGGGCCGTCTCCGGTCCGGGGCTTCATCGCCGCCATCGAGTGCTCCCTCCACATGAGCCGGGCCGCGTCAACGGATCCGGTACAGGCCGGGACTGCCCACCCGTCGACAGCTCCCGGCACTGAACTGCAACTGAACTAACCCCATTGTTCCCTATCCCTGGCCTTGCGTGTGCAAAGACCCGGCTATGGACGGGCCGAGCAGCTGCGTTACGTCGCTGAGAGCGGCCTGGGCGCGACCCAGCAGGAGGCCAGGTGATCGTCGACCATGCCGGTCGCCTGCATGAGCGCGTAGGCCGTCGTGGGACCGACGAACTTGAATCCGCGCCGCTTCAGTTCCTTTGCCATGGCGGTCGACTCGGGGCTCACCGCGGGCACGTCCGACAACTCCGTTGGCCGGGGCCGGGCGGGTGGGGCGAAAGACCAGAGCAATTCGCCGAGTTCGACGTCCAAGTCGGCGGCCACCCGGGCGTTGGAGATGGTTGCCTCGACCTTTGCTCGGTTGCGCACGATGCCCTCGTCCGCCATCAGCCGCTCCACGTCACGGTCGGTGAACCGGGCCACCTGGTCGATGTCGAAGTTCTCGAAGGCGCGGCGGAAGTTCGGCCGCTTGCGCAGGATGATGAGCCAGGACAGGCCACTTTGAAACGCCTCGAGGGACATCCGCTCGAACAGTTCCTGGGCTCCGCGCAGTGGTTGTCCCCACTCGGTGTCGTGGTAGTCGCGGTACAGGACGGCATCGGCGGTCGCGGCGCGCGTTCCCGTTGCCACCGCCCACCCGCAGCGCGTCTTGCCGTCGTCGGCGAGCTCCGTCATGCACCGGATCCGTCGTCGGGCGGTAGGTGCGCGCCGTGGGGCCGATCGTCGTCGTCAGCAGTGTCCGCGCCGGGGAGCCCTGCGGGCACTGCGGGGCGCTCTTCAGGCCCCGGAGAATGCTCTTCGGGCAGCGCGTGTGCACCCTCGGGATGCGCGTGCCCCGAATGCTCCGGGAGTCCGTACGCGGCGTGCACGGCGGACAGTTCACCGCGCAGCGAGTCGAGTTCTTGACTCAATCGGTCGAGCACCCAGTCGACTTCGCTGGTCTTGTAACCGCGCAACGTCTGGGTGAACTTGACGGCGTCGACGTCGGCTCCAGTGACTCCCGAGGCGGGCAGCACCGTGGCGGTGGTCGCGCGAGGCAATGGTGGCAGCCGCTCTCCGCGGCCGAACAGGACACTGCCGACTCCGAACAGGACGATGGCCACCAGGATCAACACGACCAGGTACAGCAGAATCATGGTCACGGGTTCGATCCTGCCCTAACCCGCCGACACTCCGGCGACGAGCACCCCGCGCAGGCCGCTAGCGCGGGCGCAGGGTCACCATCGGCGGGCGGTCCGCCAGCGACACCGTCGAGGAACGCGGCGTGTAGTCGTCCCCGTCGGCGAAGAACTGGGTCAGCCCGACACCGGAATCGGGGATTCCGCAGCGCGACAGCAGGGTCGCGATCACCTGACGGCTCATGGCCGCCAATTCGGTCAACGAGGTCAGCAACTCCCTGGTACCCGCGTACTCGCCGCCCAGCGGCTGCAGCAGACACGTCAGTTCGGGACGCAGCGCGGCCAGCAGCGGGCGGGCGACCAGCTCGGTGACCCGGCCGCCGCCGTTGGCGTCCTCGCTGCCGCTGACCTTCAGCGGCCTGCGGTAGAAGCCCTTGACGAGGTGGACGCCGTCGGTGGTCAACAGCGGCCCGAGCAGTTTGGGCACGAACATGGGATCGGGGTCGATCAGATCGGAGTCGACGAAGGCCACCAAGTCGCCGGTGGTCGCCGCCAGGGAGCGCCAAAGCACCTCCCCCTTGCCCGGCTGCGGCTCGACCTAGGGCAGCGCCGCCTCCCGGCTGATCACCTTGGCGCCCGCGGCGAGGGCCCGGATCTCGGTGTCGTCGGTCGAGCCGGAGTCCAGCACGA
>JAHFVB010000368.1 GCA_023264755.1 Mycobacterium sp.
GCCGTCCACTCCTGACCGCGATCCGGCGCACCGAACCCACGGTGCTGCTGATCGACGAGACCGACAAGGCCGACATCGAGATCGAGGCGCTGCTGCTGGAGGTGCTGTCCGACTTTGCGGTGACGGTGCCCGAGCTCGGCACCATCGTCGCCGAGCGCAAGCCGTTCGTACTCCTGACGTCCAACGCCACCCGTGAGCTGTCCGAAGCGCTCAAACGCCGGTGTCTGTTCCTGCACATCGACTTTCCCGATCCCGAGCTCGAACGGCGCATTCTGCTGTCCCGGGTGCCCGAACTGCCGGAGAAGCTGGCCGAGGAGCTGGTGCGCATCATCGGAGTGCTTCGCGGCATGCAACTCAAGAAGGTGCCTTCGGTCGCCGAAACGATCGACTGGGGGCGCACCATCTTGGCGCTCGGGCTCGACACCATCGACGACCACACCATCGCGGCCACCCTCGGCGTCGTGCTCAAGCACCAATCCGACCAGGTGCGCGCCGCAGGCGAGCTACGCCTGAACTGAGGAGTCGACATGGCAGTTCGACGGACTAGACCACCGCAACCGCTTGCCCCGCATGGCATTCCGGGCCATCTGGTGGAGTTCGTCGAAGCGCTGCGCGGTGTGGGCATCAACGTCGGACCGTCCGAGACGGTCGATGCCGGCCGCGTGATGGCCACGTTGGGGTTGCTGAACCGTGAGGTGCTGCGCGAGGGGCTGGCCTGCGCGGTGCTGCGTCGCCCCGATCATCGCGAAACCTACGACGCGATGTTCGACCTATGGTTCCCCGCCGCGGTCGGCGCGCGCACGGTGCTCGACGACGACGAGGAAGCCATCGACGACGACGAGTCCGACGGCCTCCCGGCCCAGGACGTCGAGGCCATGCGGGACGCCCTGCTGGCGATGCTGGCCGACAACCCGGAACTGGGCAATCTCGACGACCGCTTGGCGGCCATGATCGCCCAGATCGTCGAGTCCTTCGGTCGGTACAACTCCAGTCGGGGACCGTCGTACTCGTCCTATCAGGCACTCAAGGCGATGGCCCTCGACGAGCTCGAGGGCAGGCTGTTGGCCGGCCTGCTGGCGGGATACGGCGCCGACCCAACGCCCACCCAGGAGCAAATCGCCAAGGCCATTGCGGCGAAAAGGATCTCGCAGCTGCGCCGAATGGTGGAGGGGGAGACCAAGCGCCGTACCGCAGAGCAGCTGGGCCGGGAGCACGTGCAGATGTACGGCATTCCGCAGCTGGCCGAGAACGTCGAGTTCCTACGGGCCTCCGGAGACCAGCTGCGCCAGATGCGACGAGTCGTTGCCCCGCTGGCTCGCACGCTGGCCACCCGACTGGCGGCTCGGCGACGCCGGTCACGGCGCGGCCAGATCGACCTGCGCAAGACGCTGCGGAAGTCCATGTCGACCGGTGGCGTGCCCATCGACGTCGTGCTGAAGAAGCCGCATCCCGCCCGCCCCGAGTTGGTCGTGCTGTGCGACGTGTCGGGCTCGGTGGCCGGGTTCAGCCACTTCACCCTGATGCTCGTCAGCGCGCTGCGTCAGCAGTTCTCCCGGGTCCGGGTGTTCGCATTCATCGACACGACCGACGAGGTCACCGAACTCTTCGGCCCGGACGCCGACCTCGCGGTCGCCGTCCAGCGCATCACCCGGGAGGCGGGTGTCTACACCCGCGACGGCCACTCCGACTACGGGCACGCCTTCGTGTCGTTCATGGACAAGTGGCCCAACGTGCTCTCACCGCGCAGTTCGCTGCTGGTGCTCGGCGACGGCCGAAACAACTACCGCAACCCCGAGGTCGAACTGCTGACCCGCATGGTCACCGCCAGCCGCCACGCGCACTGGCTCAACCCCGAGCCCAAGCACCTGTGGGGCAGCGGCGACTCGGCGGTCGCGCGCTACGAGAACGTCATCACCATGCACGAATGCCGGTCGGCCAAGCAGCTGGCCACGGTGATCGACCAGCTGCTGCCCATCTGACACCGGAGCCTGCGAAGACCGCTCCCGTAAGCTGCATGTTCATGACGCGACGACTGGGCGTGATGGGCGGGACGTTCGATCCCATCCACCACGGGCACCTGGTCGCCGCGAGTGAGGTGGCCGACAAGTTCGAGCTCGACGAGGTGGTGTTCGTCCCGACCGGCCAGCCGTGGCAGAAGCGGGAACGCATCGTCACCGCCGCGGAGGACCGCTACCTGATGACCGTGATCGCCACCGCGGCGAACCCACAGTTCTCGGTGAGCCGCGTCGACATCGATCGTGGCGGACCGACCTACACGAAGGACACCCTGCGAGATCTGGCGGCGCTCAACCCCGGCACCGAGTTGTACTTCATCACCGGTGCCGACGCCTTGGCCTCGATCCTGTCGTGGCAGAACTGGGAGGACATGTTCTCGCTCGCGCGTTTCGTCGGCGTCAGCCGCCCCGGATACGAACTCGACGGTGAACACATCGCCGCAGCCATGAAGGAACTACCCGCGGATGCGCTTACGCTCGTCGAAGTACCTGCGTTGGCCATCTCGTCGACCGACTGCCGCCAACGCGCGGCCGCCGACCGGCCGATCTGGTACCTGGTGCCCGACGGGGTGGTGCAGTACGTGTCCAAACGAAAGCTCTACAAGGCGCATACGTTCGCCGCAAAGGATGGCTCGCCATGACGGCGTCTGAAGAAGCGTTGACCATGGCGACCGTCGCGGCGCGAGCGGCGGCCGCCAAGCTCGCCGACGACATCGTCGTGCTCGACGTGTCCGGTGAACTCGTCATCACCGACTGCTTCGTCATCGCCTCCGCGTCCAACGACCGCCAGGTGAACGCGATCGTCGACTACGTCGAGGAGAAGATGCGCGACGCCGGGTACAAACCGGCGCGGCGCGAAGGTACCCGCGAGGGCCGCTGGGTGCTGCTCGACTACGTCGACATCGTGGTGCACATCCAGCATCAGGAGGAGCGCAACTTCTACGCCCTCGACCGGCTGTGGCGCGACTGCCCGGTGGTTCCCATCGACCTGGAGAGCGTCGAATTGGACAGCTCGGCCGGGACTGAGTCGCAATGACCGTCCGTCACCTGGTGATGCTGCGGCACGGCCAAACCGAGTACAACGCAGGCAGCCGCATGCAGGGGCAACTCGACACCTCGCTATCCGACCTGGGTCGTGAGCAGGCCGCCGCGGCCGCCGAGGTGCTGGCCAAGCGTGACCCGCTGATCATCGTTTCGTCGGACCTCCGGCGGGCGCTAGACACCGCGACGGCGCTCGGCGAGCGCGCCAACCTGCCGGTGTCGGTGGACACTCGGCTGCGAGAAACCCATCTGGGGGACTGGCAGGGGTTGACCCACCTCGAGGTGGACGCCTTGGCTCCCGGGGCTCGGTTGGCTTGGCGCGACGACGCCCGCTGGGCTCCCCATGGCGGGGAAAGCCGGGTCGACGTCGCTGCTCGCAGCATGCCGCTGGTGACCGAACTCATTGAGCGTCACGGTGAATGGGGTGGAGCCGATCCGGAGCGCCCCGTCGTGCTGGTGGCCCATGGCGGGCTGATAGCTGCGCTGACCGGCGCACTGCTCGGGCTACCCGTCGACAACTGGCCGGTGCTCGGCGGCATGGGCAACGCCAGTTGGGTTCAGCTGTCCGGACATTCGGCGCCGGAAGGCGCATCGCCGAGCGACGTCAAGTGGCGACTCGACGTATGGAACGCCTCGGCCCAGGTCGCCAACGATGTCCTCTGACGCTGCCGATACCGTCGGTCGCCCCACACCTGCCCGCCCGACGCTGCTCGTCTTCTGCGATTCGCTGTCCTACTACGGTCCCGCTGGCGGTCTGCCGGCCGACGATCCGCGCATCTGGCCCAATATCGTGGCCGACCAACTGGGCTGGGACGTGGAACTGATCGGACGGATCGGCTGGACCTGCCGCGACGTGTGGTGGGCCGCGACGCAGGATCCGCGGGCGTGGGCGGCGTTGCCACGGGCGGGCGCGGTCATCTTCGCCACGTCGGGGATGGACTCGCTGCCGTCCCCCCTGCCGACCGCACTGCGCGAGTTGATTCGCTACGTTCGGCCACCCCGGTTGCGCCGCTGGGCCCGCGACGGCTACGGCTGGGTGCAGCCCCGACTGTTACCGATCGCCCGGCCGGCCCTACCAGCCAAGCTGAGTGCGCACTACCTCGAGAAGACCCGCGGCGCAATCGATTTCAATCGACCGGGCATCCCGTTCGTCGCCAGCGTCCCGTCGGTGCACATCGCCGAGACGTACGGCAAGTCGCACCGGTGGCGGGACGATACGGTGGCCGCCATCACCGAATGGGGCCGCGCCCATGATGTTCCGATCGTCGACCTGAAGGCCGCCGTTGCCGATCAGGTACTGAACGGTCATGGCAATCCCGATGGCATCCATTGGAGCTTCGAAGCTCACTCGGCGGTCGCGAAGCTGATGATGAAGGGACTCGCCGAGGCGGGCGTGAACCCAGAAGGGGATGGCGACTGATCGTGTCGGTCAAGGTGGTGACCGACTCTTCGGCTCGACTGCAACCGGATGAGTTGCAGCGCTGGGACATTGGTGAGGTTGGACTTCACGTCTTCGTCGACGGCGAGGACTTGCGCGACGGCGGCGACGAGGTGCCGTACGACGTGCACGAGCGTCCACACGTGACGACTGCGGGGGCCGCGCCGACGGAGCTCGCCGAGGCCTATCGCAAGGCGCTGGCCGAAAGCGGTGGTGACGGGGTGGTGGCGGTGCACCTGGCGGCACCGCTTTCCAGCACGTTCAGTTCGGCCGTCGCGGCGGCGCGCGAATTCGGACCGGTCGTGCGGGTGGTGAACTCACGCTCGGCGGCCATGGGTGTCGGCTTCGTCGCGCTGGCTGCGGCCAGAGAAGCCGCGCGCGGTGGTTCGCTCGACGCGGTCGAGCTGGCGGCCCGGGCTGCGATTCCAAACACCCGGGCCTTCATCGTCGTTCACCGCTTGGACAACCTTCGCCGCAGCGGCCGCATCGGGACCGCCGCGTCCTGGCTCGGCACGGCGCTATCGCTCAAGCCGCTGCTGAATCTCGACGTGGACGGCCGGCTGGTGCTCAACCAGCGGATCAGGACGGTGTCCAAGGCGCACGCGGCTTTGATCGAGGCGGTCGTCGAGTTCGTCGGTGAGCGCCGGGCCGCCATCGCAGTACATCACGTGGACAACCACGACGACGCTGACGACGTCGGTGCCGCCCTGACCGCTCGGTTGCCGCAGGTCGAGGCGCTCACCGTCAGCGACATGGGCCCGGTATTGGCGGTGCACGTCGGTGGGGGCGCCATCGGGGTGTGCGTGACCGTGGAGGTCTAATGACCACCCTGGAACTGGCCCACGCCGAACGGCTGGCGTTCGCCGACTTCCTGGCCGGTCTCACCCCCGAGCAGTGGGCCGCCCCGTCCCTGTGTCAGGGCTGGACGGTGCGCGACGTGGTTGCGCATTGCGTGAGC
>JAHFVB010000369.1 GCA_023264755.1 Mycobacterium sp.
GCGGCCACGTCGGAGGGCAGCACCAGCGCGGCGGCCCCGCAGGGTTCGGTAGTGGCTGCGCGAAACGCGTTCTCCAGTGTTTCGGGTACGTCGTCGGCGGCGTCGACCTCTCGGCTGAACTTCGTCACCGGCGCCAGCAGTGGCACGGCCTCCATCGACTGGTGGGTCCGCTTGGAACGCTGCACACGGGGTACCGCGCCACAGATGGCGACCATCGGATCCTGTTCGGTGGTCGCGGTCAACAACCCGGTGGCCAGATTGCTGGTCCCGGGTCCTGACGTGACCACCACGACCCCGGGCCGGCCGGTCAACCGACCGATCGCGGCTGCCATGAAGGCGGCGTTCTGCTCGTGCCGACAGACGACGATCTCGGGGCCGCCGTCAAGCAGCGCGTCGTAGACCGCGTCGATCTTGGCTCCCGGCACCCCGAACACGTAACGCACGTCGTGCGCCAGCAGCACTTCGACGATGCGTTGAGCTGCCCTCACAGGTTCCCCGTTGTCTCGGGTGGTGTCTCGGGTCACCCGGAGAGTGTGCCGCCCACGCGGTGAAGGCGCATCAGTTGGATGACTGAGGCGAGCGCGCAACGGCGAACCTACCCGGCCAGCAGCGCCGCTCCGAGTCGTTGCCCCGGCTCGACACCGGGAAGGATCGCGAAGACCGCTGAGCCGACCGTGGTGATCCACGGATTGAATCCATCGGCGGCGGCCAGCCGCCGCTGAACCGGGATGAACTGTGTGGCCGGATCCTTCTGGTACGCAGCGAAGATCAGTCCGCTATTGGTCGTGCCGCCGGGCTCCGGAGGGTCGTCGAAGTTGTACGGCCGACGCAGAAACTGTTCCTCGGCGGTGCGGTGGCGGGCAAGTGCGATGTGGGCGTTGGGCGCGATGATCGGTATGCCGCCGACGTTGGCGTCGAAGTCGGGTTCATCGGCTTCCTTCGTTCCGGTGAGGGGGGCACCGGTGTCCAACCGACGACCGACGACGAGTTCCTTGCTCGCGCGGTCGAGTTGGTCCCATGCGTCCATGTTCGCTCGGATTCGGCGCAGCACCACGACGGTGCCGCCGGTGAACCAGGCCTGATCCGACCCGTCGGCCCAGACGTTTCGGGCGAACCCCGCTTCGTCGCGAATGTTCACCGTGCCGTCGACCTGACCCATCAGGTTGCGCATGCTGGCACCCGGCCGGCTGGAGCCGTGCGCATTGCGAAAACCGTTCTGCCGCCAGCGCTGTCGCGTCATGGACCGAACGTTCTTGAGCAGCACCCGGCTGGCGTGTGCGATGACGACGGGGTCCTCGGCGCACAGTTGAAGGAGCAGATCGCCGCCACTCCAGCTGGGGTCCAGCCGGTCGGTGTCGAACGCCGGTAGTTCGGTCACCGAGCGCGGCCGTCGGTGCGACAGTCCGATGCGGTCGAAGACCGCACTGCCCAACCCGACGGTGACGGTCAACCGGGCCGGACGGTCGGCCAGTTCGGGTTCGGTATCGGCCAGCGCCGGCTGGCCCTGGGTCAACCGCTCCGCGTCCGCAGTCCACAAGCTGAGAATGGCGGCGAGTGTGTCCCGCGCGCTGCGACCAGAAGGCGGCACGAGGTCGAGTGAAGTGAACAGGGCGTGGGCTTGAGGAGCGGTGGCGACGCCGGCCTGGTGTCTCCCGTGGAACGGCTCCGCGGACGCGCCGAATCCGGTGGCCTCCGTGGTCGATCCGTCCATCGAGCACCCGGCCAGCCCCGTCGCGGCGAGCGCGGCGGCACCTCCGGAGAGGAGGTGCCGCCGGCTCATCGCGAAGCCCGGCCCAGTGGCTTGCTCAGCCATGGTGAGGTGGCGCTTCCGTGGCGCCGCCACCGGGGCGGTAGTTCTCGTTGGCTCCGCTGAAGTCGCGGACCTGCGCGGTGACCGGCAGCGTGGATCCGTCGTCGAAGACGACGGTCACCGCTACGTCGGCCCCCGGTTGGAGCGGCTGCTTGAGGTCCATCAACATCAGGTGATCGCCACCGGGTATCAGCTCGCGCGAACCGCCGGCGGGGACCGTCAAGCCGCCTGCCTTGGGCCGCATGGTCTTGCCGCCCGCGGCATCGGGGACGACTTCGTGAACCTCGACGCGACCCGCAACGGGCGAAGTGCCACCGACGATGCGCGCGTCGCGCGCCCCGACGTTGACGAAGGTGCCGAAGACTGCAGTCATACCCGAATCGGCCGAACGTGCCCACTGATTCTTCATCGTCACGTCGCGAGCCATCGGCTCCCTTGCTTGCTCCGACGACGTGCAGCCCGAGGCGGCGAGGGCAGCCGCCACCAGCACCAGAGTCAGCTTCCGGGTCAATCTGTTGTGCCACATGCTAGTTGACTCCTGACGTTGGTGCGGCTTCGGACAGTGTCGCCGCCGGGACTTCGACGTCGGGCGGCTCGGTTGACTGTTCTGCAGCTTTCGACGTTCGAGATCGGTTGCGGCGGGCGAGCATTGCCTCGGCGGCGAGCACCAGGAGCACCGATACTCCGAACACCGGGAACAACACCCCCAAAACCACCGTGGCCACCGACACCACGACGACCGCATTCCTCGGGGTGTGAGATCGGGTGACGGCACTGGTCTTCGTCGGCAGTCCGGTGCCGTGCGGGGGCCGGCGCTTCCACCACATCATCACCCCGGTGAGCACGCTGATCAGCACGCCAAGGCAGGCGATGGTCGCCGCGACGCGGGTCAGCACGCCGTACTGGTTGCCCATATGCATGGCGATTCCGAAACTGGTCAGTCGCGCCAGCGCTCCGTCCTGCGCGGCCGTGGCGTTGGTGATCGTTTGGCCGGTGAACTGGTCCAGATAGAGGGTGCGTTGCTCGGAGAGCTTCTGCGGCCACGCGTTGACGACGGTATAGCCTCCGAGGACCGGTGTGTCACCTTCGGTCGAGTTCGCGGGCGGGATGATCGAATAGCCGGGCACCATGTATTCGCCCTTGGCGATCCGGTCGACGTCGGCGAACGACAATCGTTGTGGTACCGCGTGGTTGGGCATTGACGCATACACCGGATCGTCGGCCGCGGCCCACGCGATGCGCCGGCCCAACCGGTCGTAGTCGCCCAGCCTTGCGGGCGTGGAGGGGGCGTCGATTGCCGTCGAAGGCGTGACGGTGGCCGAGAACGCCCTCCAGTTCTCGCCCCAGTACTGCGACCACGTCATGCCCGACAGGACGTAGCACCCAAGGATGATGGAGACGACGACACCGGTGAGGGCGTGCAGATCGCGCCACCGCACCCGACCACCGCGTCCCCATCGCACCGTCCACAACGGCTTGGCCGCCTCGATCGCCCGTGGCCACCACAGATAGATACCGCTGGCCAGGAGCACCAGGATCCACACTGCGGTGAGCTCCATCCACAGGTTGCCGATGCCCACGGGAATGGTCGCGGAGGGATGGGCGGTCGGATCGATGAGGTGCCCGAGCGAGGGCAACTGCAGCTGCGGTGCGTCGTTGCCGAACATGCGGTGCAACTGGTTGGCCCATCCGATCAATCCCGAAAGTTCACTGCGCTGTCCGAGATAGTGCCCGGTGTAGGGATCGATGAAGACTTGCGTGACGTGACTCTTGCCGGCGGGGTGCCCCGGGTCCCGCGGCGGCAGGAAGTCGACTCGCGTCGAACGGCCAGGACCGGACGGGGGCGTCACCGCGTCGATGGCGTAGTCGGCACCGACGTGGGCTTGGGCGGTGGCCACCTGTTCGTCGAGGGATACGGGCTCCCGGCCCTGGGCGACGACGAACGTGTCGCGGTTCAGCCAAGTGTCCACCGGTTGGCTGTAGAGGATGACCAGCCCCGAGCACGCGAGCACGAGCAGAGCGGGGGCGGTGAACAACGCCACCCAGAAGTGGATTCGCCAAATGCGGCGCAGCACAGCGGCATCGCCGCGCCGCTTCGAGACGACGGGAGCGCTCATCGACGGCTCCCCGGCGCGCACCGGACGGGGCGAGGTCGGATTTGGACATGGGGCAACTCAGAAAAAGCCATGGTGGCAGGTACTTTCGACGTCGGATCGAGGCGCGCGAGCATCGACGAGGCATCAGGCAGCTACCACGGATCCACGCGCGATCACCGCGAGCTGGGCGCTACGCGGGCAAGGAGTTACGTAAGGGCGTTACCGCTAGGCGGCAAGCGGCGGTGCGCGCATGCCCAACCCTGCGCAGCACAACACCGACAGGGCCGGGACGTCGCGGCGCACCACTGGCCGGGTACGCGCCGTGGTTCTGTGTCCGATCGTGGCGAAGACCCGCAGCCAGCACAGCAGCGACACGCACACCACGTAGAGGTATTCCACGATGGTGATCGCCGCTCCGAGCAGGACCGCGCCGATCAGGTGGGCGGCCACCATCGACGGCGACGCTGCGAGCCCACCATGGTGATGACCTGCGGCAATCGACAACACGAGGTGACCCAGACCTTGCGCAGCCACCAGCCCACCGATCACGGTAAGCAAGCGCAGGCGGGGTCCTTCGAGTGTCGTGCCCGCCATGAGGGCGCCCACGATCGCACACACCAGTCCCGACAGGACGAGTGCGGACCCCTGCGGCAAGCCTCCCCCGGCAGCGGCATGGGCACCGCCCGTGACGACGGTCGAGCACGCGCCCACCAACGCGCCGCGCAACCACTGCGCCCGCATCTTCGGCGTACTCACGAAGCGCACCCTACGCCAGCCCTACTACAAGGGCTAGTAGACATCGCCGACGAAGGGGCGGATACACGTCGCATGCGTTCACGGAAAACGGCGGTGTAGCAGACGAAACTGCGGCGGCGCGTCAATCGTCGAAGCAAGGGGGCTCTGCCAGTGCCTGTACCAGGAGGCTCTCCCCCGCGCCCAAGACGTCTGCCAACCTACTCGTGTCGGCTTCCGGCCAAACAGCCAACACACCCGATGACTGACGAAGGGACACACATGGCCAACGGCCAATTCGCCACCCATAACGGACTTTTCGAGCTGACCGGGAAGCGCGCCCTCGTCACTGGTGGCACCAGGGGCATCGGGATGATGATGGCGCGCGGGCTTCTCCAAGCGGGCGCCCGCGTCGTCGTCAGCTCGCGCAAGGCAGACGTGTGCGCGCAAGCGCAGCAACTGCTGTCGGAGTTCGGTGACGTACGGGCGATCCCCGCCGACCTGTCCAGACACGACGAGTGCCGGCGCCTCGCCGACCTCGTCACGGCCGATTCGGAGCGCCTCGACATCCTCGTCAACAATGCGGGTGCACTCTGGGACGAGCCGCTGGCCACGTTCCCGGACCACGCCTGGGACACGGTCATCGACCTCAACCTGAAGGCACCGTTCTGGCTGATACAGGCGCTGCTGCCCACACTCCGCAAGGCCGGCACCGCCGACGATCCCGCACGGATCATCAACGTCGGCAGCATCGCCGCCATCCACATTCCCCAACGGCCCAACTACTCGTACTCCAGCAGCAAGGCGG
>JAHFVB010000370.1:0-405 GCA_023264755.1 Mycobacterium sp.
GATGTTGCTGTGCTCGCCGATGTCGGCATCGCCGACGTACGTCAGGTGCGGCACCTTGGTACCCGCTCCGATGACCGCGTTCTTGGTCTCGACGAAGGCGCCGAGCTTGCCTTCGGAGCCCAACTGCGTGCCCGGGCGTAAGTAGGCGAAGGGGCCGACCGTGGCGCCGTCGCCGATCGTCGACTCCGAGCCGTGGGTGCGTATCACCGACGCGCCGTCGCCGACGGAGACGTCGGTCAACGTGGTGTCGGGTCCGACCTGGCAGCCCGCGCCGATCCGCGTGGCCCCGAGTAGCTGGGTCCCCGGCGCGACGACGGTGTCGCGACCGATCGTGACGTCGACGTCGATCCAGGTGGTCGCGGGATCGATGACCGTGACGCCGGCCCGCTGATGGGAGGCCACGAT
>JAHFVB010000370.1:421-5441 GCA_023264755.1 Mycobacterium sp.
CTCCTGCTGGGCGTTGTCGGAGCGCAGTTGGCTCAGCGCCGAGCGCAGGGCCGCGACGTCGAAGGCGTACACCCCGCCGTTGACCTCACGGATGGCGCGCTGCGAGGTGGTGGCGTCGGCTTGTTCGACGATGCCGATGACCTCGCCGTCCTGGGTGCGCAGGATGCGGCCGTAGCCGGTCGGGTCGGGCACCGTGGTGGTCAGCACGGTGACGGCGGCGCCGGCGGCGCGGTGGCCGCTGATCAGCTCGGCGAGCGTGTCGGAGTCCATGAGCGGCACGTCGGCCGCCGTGACCACGACCGTGCCCGCGAAGTCGTCGGGCAGCGCGGTCAGCCCGCATGCGACGGCGTGCCCGGTGCCGCGCGGTTCGTCCTGCACGGCGGTGTCGATGGGCCGGCCGACGTCCTCGGCGAGCTCGGCGATCGCGGCCGTGACGCGCTCGCGGTCAGTGCCGACCACGACGACCAGGTGCAGCGGGGCGACCTTGGCGATCGCATGCAGGGCGTGGGCCAGCATGCTGCGACCGCCCAGCGAGTGCAGCACCTTGGGAACGTCGGAGCGCATCCGGGTGCCCGCACCAGCGGCCAGCACCAGGACGGCCGTGTCGGTTGCCGCCACCATCGAGACCTCCCAAGGATCGGACACCAGCGTGGCCATTCTGAGTCAGGTGCGCGGTCAAACCAAAACAACGGGCCGTTGTCGCGTGTTCGAGTGGGCCGCTAGCGGGTGTTGGGGGGGGCTGGGAAGGGCTGCCAGCGGGTGGGCCGGGTGTCAGCGGGTGCCGGGTGGGTCGGGTCGGGTGTCAGCGGGTGGGCCGGGTGTCGACTGGGCCGCTGTCTGGCGGCGAGTGTGAACGTCACGACGCTTGAGCGCCGTTTCGCGTCGTGATTTTCACGCTCGCGGGGTTTGGGGGCCGGCGGGTCGGGCCTCGCTGGGGTTGGGGGGTGGCGGCCGCGCTTGGGGCCGATGGTCGCTGGGCAAGCCTTGCTCCGTCGCCAGGACTCGAACCTGAACTATCTGAACCAAAATCAGAGGTGCTGCCGATTACACCACGACGGACTGCGGGTGAGACTTTAGTCGAAGGTCTGGGACCGGCGGGCAGGAGCGCAGCGACGGGGGGATTGGCAGGCGGGCAGGAGCGCAGCGACGGGGGGATTGGCAGGCGGGCAGGAGCGCAGCGACGGGGGGATTGGCACGGCGGGCAGGAGCGGGGCCACCGAGCGATTACGCTGGTGAGCGTGGCTGCGGCGGAGAAGGAAGTGCGTGCGCCCCGCGCGCGAATGACCGGTACCGAACGTCGTCAGCAGTTGATCGAGATCGCCAAGTCGATATTCGCCGAACGTGGGTATGAGGCGACGTCGGTCGAGGAGATCGCGCAGCGGGCCAACGTCTCCAAACCCGTGGTCTACGAACACTTCGGGGGCAAGGAGGGGCTGTACGCGGTCGTCGTCGACCGCGAGATGTCGGCGCTTCTCGACGGGATCACGTCGTCGCTGACGAACAATCGCTCGCGGACGCGCGTCGAACGGGTGGCCTTGGCCCTGCTCACCTACGTCGAGGAACGCACCGACGGGTTCCGCATCCTGATCCGCGACTCACCGGCCAGCATCGCCTCGGGTACGTACTCCAGCCTGCTCAACGACGCCGTCAGTCAGGTGGCGTCGATTCTGGCGGGTGACTTCTCCCGCCGTGGGCTGGACCCGGAGCTCGCTCCGCTGTACGCCCAGGCGTTGGTGGGTTCGGTCTCGATGACCGCGCAGTGGTGGCTCGACACGGGCGAACCGAAGAAGGAAGTGGTGGCCGCCCATCTGGTCAACCTGATGTGGAACGGGTTGACCCATCTGGAATCCGACCCCGTCCTGCGCGAGGAGTAGCGCGGGCCGTAGCGCGCTATCCGGGCCTTCTGGTCTTCCCGCCAGCGCTCATCCCAAGTCGCGGCTCAGCAGGTCTTCGGTCGTCTCGCGCCGCACCAGCAGCCGGGTCCGCCCATCGCGGACGGCGACCAGGGGCGGCCGTCCCACCATGTTGTAGGGCGACGCCATGCTGTGGTGGTACGCGCCGGTGCAGGCCACGGCCAGCAGGTCGCCGGGATGGAGGTCGGTCGGCAGCGCCACGTCGCGGGCGATGACGTCGCCCGCCTCGCAGTACCTTCCGGCCACTGTGACGGGTTGGGTCGGTCCGAGCGGATGTCGGTTGGCGACGGCGACCGTGTAGCGGGCGCCGTACAGCGCCACCCGTGGGTTGTCGCCCATCCCGCCGTCGACGACCACGAACGTGCGTCCGCCCGGTTGCCGCTTGATCGACGCCACGCGATAGCACGTCACCCCGGCGCGGGCGCTGAGGGCGCGGCCCGGTTCCACCACGATCGACGGGCGCGGAAAGCGCTCGGCCGCGCACGCGTCGTCCAGGGCGTCGTCGATGACGCCGGCCAGCTCGTCGAGGTCCAGTTCGTCGTCTCCCACGACGTATGGAACTGCGTGTCCGCCACCGATGTTCAACTCGGTCAGCACCACCCCGTGGCGGCTTCTGACGTCGGCCATGAGGGCGATGGTGCGCCGAATCGACTCGCCGTAGGCCTCGGGGTCGGTGACTTGTGAGCCGAGTTGGAAGTGCAGGCCGACGAGCCGCAGCATCGGTTGGTCGAGCACGCGCCTGGCGGCCAGCAGCGCGTCCCCGCCCGCGATGGCGAATCCGAACTTCTGGTCGGTGACTCCCGTCGTGACCGCGGGGTGTGCGTGGATGTCGACGTCCGGGGTGACGCGGATGAGCACCTGGCGGGGCGTGCGCAGTTGGCTGGCCAGCAGCGCGAGCTCGGTCGCGCCGTCGATCACGATGCGGCCCACGTCGGCCGCTGCGGCGGCCTGGAGTTCGCGCGTCGACTTGGCGTTGCCGTGCACGACGATCCGGCGCGGATCCAGGCCTGCGGCGACGGCGACGGCGAGCTCGCCGGCCGAGCAGACGTCCAGGCCGAGGCCCTCGTCGGAGACCCACCGGGCGAGCTCGGTGGTCAGCAGCGCCTTGGCGGCGTAGACGATGCGGGTGCCGCGCAACAGGGTCCGGTAACGCCGCGCGCGGTACCGGAAGTCGGCTTCGTCGATGACGTAGGCCGGGGTGCCGTACTGGTCGGCGAGCTCGGACAGACTGACGCCGCCCACGCACATCCGCCCGTCGACGTCGACCTGTGTGGTGACCGGCCAGATGGCTGGGTCCAGGCGCATGGCGGCGGCCCGGTGCAGCGACGGCAGGGAATCCAGAAGGGTCATGACGACCACGGTCCGCGCGCCCCGGATGGGGTACCAGGATCTTGGCGAGCTCTTGACGCAGCCGGGGTGAATTTTTACGGGCGGCGGCCTCCTAGACTGGTGGGCATCATGACCGCAGCGGGGCACACCCATGTCCAGACCCCGATCGCCGGGCTCGTCGAACTGGCGCTGACTGCGCCTACCTTTGCCGATTTGAAGGACCGGACCGCGGGCGACGCCGGTGGCGGGGCCCTCGTCGGTCCAGCGCCGGCCCGGTTGTTCGTGGCCGCGGCGCTGGCGCACGCCGGGCCGCTGCTGGTCGTCACCGCCACGGGGCGCGAGGCCGACGACCTGACCGCCGAATTGCGGGCCGTGCTCGGCGACGGGGTCGCCATGTTCCCGTCGTGGGAGACGCTGCCCCACGAGCGGTTGTCGCCAGGGGTCGAGACGGTCGGAGCCCGGCTGTTGGTGTTGCGGCGGTTGGCTCGACCCGACGACGCGCTGCTGGGCCCGCCGCTGCGGGTCGTCGTCACCACGGCGCGCTCGCTGCTACAACCGATGGCGCCGGGGTTGGCCGACATCGAGCCGGTGGCACTCTCCGTGGGCTCGGAGGTCGACGTCGACGGCGGATTCGAGGGCGTGATCACGCGGCTGGTCGAGCTGGCGTACACGCGCGTCGACATGGTCGGCAAGCGTGGTGAGTTCGCGGTGCGCGGCGGCATCCTCGACGTGTTCCCGCCGACTGCCGAGCATCCGGTCCGCGTCGAGTTCTGGGGCGACGAAGTGACCGAGGTCCGGATGTTCTCCGTTGCCGATCAGCGCTCCATTTCGGAGGTCGAGGTCGACACGGTGTTCGCCGTGCCGTGTCGGGAGCTGCTGCTCACCGACGAGGTGCGCGAGCGGGCCGCGGCGCTCGTGGTCGACGTGCCGGTGCGCGACAACCGGATCACGGGCACCGTCGGCGAAATGCTGGCCAAGCTCGCCGACGGCATCCCCGTCGACGGCATGGAGGCGCTGTTGCCGGTGCTGCGGCCGACCGAGCCGGTGCTGTTGCACGATCAGCTGCCCGCGGGGACGCCGCTGCTGATCTGCGACCCGGAGAAGGTGCGCACCAGGGCCGCCGACCTGATCAAGACGGGTCGGGAGTTCCTCGAGGCGTCGTGGTCGGTGGCGGCGATCGGCGGGGATGCTCCCATCGACGTCGAGCATCTCGGTGGCTCGGGCTTCCGCGAGCTCGACGAGGTGCGCGCGGGGGCCCGCGCGGCGGGCCACCCGTGGTGGACGTTGAGCCAGCTGGGCGACGAATCGGCGCGTGAGCTCGACGTGCGTCAGGCGCCGTCGGCGCGGGGGCACGTGAAGGACCTCGACGAGCTGTTCGCGATGCTGCGGGCGCACGTCGCGACGGGTGGGCTGGCGGCGGTGGTGGCGCCCGGCGCCGGGACCGCGCACCGGGTGGTCGAGCAGCTGACCGAAGCGGATACGCCGGCGATGATGTTGGAGCCGGGAGCCGCTCCGCAGCCAGGAGCCGTCGGCGTCCTGAAGGGCCCGTTGCACGACGGCGTGATCGTGCCGGGGGCCAACCTCGTCGTCGTCACCGAATCCGATCTGACCGGCAACCGGGCGACGGCGCCGGAGGGCAAGCGGCTGGCCGCCAAACGGCGCAACGTCGTCGATCCGTTGGCGCTGACGGCCGGTGACCTGGTCGTGCACGATCAGCACGGCATCGGCCGGTTCGTGGAGATGTCCGAGCGCCTGGTCGGCGGCGCCCGCCGCGAGTA
>JAHFVB010000371.1 GCA_023264755.1 Mycobacterium sp.
CGCGTGTGCTTCGGGCAGGCGGGGCGGCGAGCCGGAGGCTGGTGCAGGCCCTCGTCCGTCACATCCCGAGCCGCCCGATCAGCGGTTAGCCAGGTTGGAGAAACGCCACGTAAGAGTCGAGTCAACCGTTGCCAGCGAGTTTCGCGGACGACGCTCGGACAGCGCGGCGGGCGATGGAATTCGTGCACCAGGGGGGGTGTATCCGCTGGTACGCTCACATCCGGCGAAGGGGTGGAAAAGCATGGGGCTAGGAGCTCTGATCGAGGATCTCGGCGAACTCGCATCGGATGCCGGCAAGACGATGGTCGACGCCGTCGACGTGTTCGGCGACGCACCACTCGTCGGGCTAGCCAATCCGGGGCTCGGGCTCCTGGCGCAGCTCGACCACGTGGCCGAGCTGGGCGGCCGGCTCGTCGACTGGGCCGACGACATCGGCCTCGACAAGGTCATGCTCGCGGCGACGTCGCCGATTCTGGCCGCCGGCCAAGCCAAGATCGCCGCCCTGCGCGAGCAGACGGGTAGTGGCGAGCCCGAATGCGGCGACCGGCTGGCCGCCGGCGCCAGCGACTTCCGCCAGGCCACCGAGGTGCTGATGTCCGCTCACCCCGACGGCGATTGGTCCGGCTCCGGGGCGGAGTCCTATTCCGCCGCGGACACCAGGCAGCAGGGGCGCACCACCACGCTGGCCGAGCTCGACGACCAACTTCGGACGCTGATCGCCACGGAAGCCAGCCAACTCAGGACCTGCCGGAGCACGCTCGACGACCAGTCGAACTGGTTGGCCGAGGTCGGTTTGATGACAGCCGGATACGGACTGCTTCCCGGTTTCGGAATCGCGGCGAAGGAAACCGCCGAACTCGAAGCGGTGAGCAAGGCCCTCGACGCGTGCACGGCGGCGCTTCAGCAGCTGTCCGGTGAAGTCAGCGCCAACGCGGCGGCGGTGAACCAGCTGGTCGGCCAGTACTCCGGCGTCGCCGAGGGCACCGGCTCCGGAGGGTGCCCCCCGGGTCAGGGCGGCACGTACGACGACCCCCGGGGCCGGACCGAGTGCGACGGCACGACGCCCTTCGGCGCCCCAGGTAGCGGTGGCGAGTTGGGCGGGGGTGGGTCCGGTTCTGGTGGCGGGTCGGGGACCGGTTCGGGCTCGGGCGGTGCGACGTCGGCCTCGCCGAGCAGTCCCGATGTACCGAGTCCCGCGCTGCCCGAGCCGGCTTCGGGCACCGCGACCGACGCGGCAAGTGACACCGCGACCGACGCCACGGGTGGTGCCGCACCCGGCAGCCTCGGCGGCTTGCCGCCCGCACTCGGCGGGGCGCCGTCGGGATCCGGGGCGGGGATGGTCGGCGGGTTGGCGGCCCTGATAGCCGAGGTGATCAAGGCGGCGACGCAGAACTCGCCGGGTGAGCAGAGCCCGGCCGAAGCGGAAGCCGAAGCAGCGGAGCAGAAGAAGCAGGAGGAGCGGGCAGCCCAAGAAGAAGCGCGGAAGCCCGGCGAGGACGTCGTGCCAGATGGGGCGGAGGCCCGCGCTGGCAAATCCGAAGCTGGCAAACCCGATGCCGATTCAGCTACCCAATCGGGAGCTCCGGCCGAGCCGACGCCTGAGGCTGCACCGGGCGATGTCCAGCGCGGTCGCGCACCGATTCACGTCGAGCTCGACGTCGAGCCGGCCGGGCTAACGCGGCCGATGACAGTTACCTTGGATCGGGATCGTCCGATCGTGCTGCCGCCTACGGCGACGACGTAGCAAGATAGAGACGAGGGGGTCCGATGTCCGAGCTGCGCGTCACTGAGGCGCATCTGCGCGAGTTGGTGGCAAAGCAAGGTGAAGCGGCGGCTGCCATCGGGTCGGCGACCGGTGCGGTCGACGGCCTGGGTGCCGCGGTCGCTGCCACGCACGGGCCGGTGGCCTCGGCCACCGCCGCTGCGGTGCAGGCCGCCGAGGACGCCCGCCGCCGCGCCGGTGCGCAAACGGCAGCCGAGTCGGGCGGCCTTCGGGATCGGCTCGGCGCGACGGCGGTGGTGTACGCCGGCGTCGACCAGAGCGCGAGCCAAGCGCTCACGACACGAAACTAGCGCGAACTGAACAGGGGTAACGGAAATGAGTAGCAACGGAGGCGGGCCCACCCACCTCGATGACGTAGTGGCCGTCGAAGTCACCATCGACGGGATGCTGGTCATCGCGGACAAGCTTCACCTGGTGGAGTTTCCGCCTTCGCTCGCGATCCGGCCCAACATCCCCCAGCTGGAACTGCGGAACATCGTCTGGGAACAGGTGGGCCGCGACCTGACCGCACAGGGTGTGCTCGACGTCTTCGGGACGCCACACCCGGAGGTGGCCGCGATGGTCGACACGCTGAGTCGGGCCGACCGAACCATCGAGGGACGTTGGTGGCGGCGCGAACTCGGCGGCAAGATGGTCCGCTTCGTGGTGTGCCGCAAGGGTGACCGTCATGTGGTGGCGGCTCGGGACGACGAGTTGCTGGTGCTCCAACGAGTCGCACCGCAAGTGGGGCTGGCGGGCATGGTGAACGTGGTGCTGGGGTCGGCGACGCCCGTCGACGTCGAACCGTTGACCGCGCCGTCGGCCAGGCTGGCGGACGCGCGGACGGCGCATCAGTTGGGCCAGTTCGGCATCAACCCGGTGTCGGCCCGTACCTACGCCAACCTGATCACCGAACCCAAGGGTTGGGTCGAGATCACGGCCACCGAACGTCATCCCGGCGGAACCTATACCACCACCGACGTGGCGGCGGGTGTGCTCGATTCCAGCCAGGGCCGAATCGTGTCGATCCCGCGTCGCGTCGACGGCGAGCTGTACGGAAGCTTCCTGCCAGGCAGCCCGGAGAATCTGCAGCGCGCGCTCGACGGACTGATGGAATTCCTTCCTTCGCGGACCTGGTTCGACCAGTCCGACGCCTACCGCGGCTACCCGGACTGAGAAAGGCACCCCCTACGTGGATGACTATCCGCCGCGCGACGGAGCCGATGACGTCGATGACGCCGACGACCTTGCGGCCCTGGCCTTCTACGCGCCCGAGCAGTCGGATGCGTCCGAGCTCGATGCGCTGGCCGAGTACGCGCCCTCCCACGCGGAGGACGACCCCGACGACATCGGTAACCCCGACCACCTGGACCACGCCGACCACGTCGACGTCACCGAGGACCCCGACGACGGCTTCTTCGGGGCCGACGACGCGGCGCCCCCGAGCGACGAACCCGCGGTGCCCGTCTTCACGGTCACCAATCCACCAGGGACGGTGACGGTCACTACGTTCATGGACGGACGTGTCCACCGCATCGACCTATCCCCGAAGGTAACCACCTTGACCGAGACTCAGTTGGCAGAGGAGATCGTCGTCATCGCCAGACTGGCCACCGCCGACGCCCGCGCGGCGCAGTTTTCCTTCATGCTCGAAGGCATGAACCAACAAGGCCATGACGAGGTCGCCACCCGCGACTTCCTCGCCCGTGACCTCGACCTGCCATCCCCCGAACAGGCCACTGCCATGCGTGCGGAGGTCTTCGCCCACCGTTATGCGAGTGACCATGAGTGACCATTTGGCCGGGCTGTTCGGCAGCGCGGTGGGCATGCTCCAGACTGCGCCGGCGCGTTCCCTGGAGATGTTCACCGACATCACCAACATGGACGACACCGCCTGCGACGCCTGGGTGGGACGCCTGCGGTGTGGCGACGACGACCGGGTGACCCTGTTCCGGGCGTGGTTCTCGCGGAACAACTTCGGGCGGTTGGCCGGGGCGGCCGAGATATCGATGAACGCCCTCAACGCCCGCGTTCCCATCGGAGGACTGTTCGGCGACATCACCTATCCGGTGGTCTCGCCGCTGGCGATCACCATCGGCTTCGCGGTCCGCGAGGCTGCCGAAGGCAACTACTCCGATGCGATGGAAGCCCTCGACGGTGTTCCGACCGCCGGGGCCGATCACCTGGTGTCCTGGGTGAAGGCGGTCATCTACGCGGCTGCCGAGCGCTGGACCGACGTCATCGAGGAGGTCAAGGGTGCCTCGCAGTGGCCGGACAAGTTCCTGGGTGCTGCCGGGGGCGTCGCACACGGAGTGGCGGCGGCCAACCTCGGCTTGTTCACCGAAGCCGAACGCCGGCTGACGGAGTCGAATGCGGCTCCCGCAGGCGAGGCCTGCGGGGTGGCGATCGCGTGGTACCTGGCGATGACCCGCCGCAGTCAGGGCAATGAAGAGTCGGCCGTCGCGTTGCTCGAATGGCTGCAGGCCACCCACCCGGAGCCCAAGGTCACCAAGGCGCTGAGGGATCCGACCTATCGGCTGGTCACCACCACCCCGGAGAAGATCGCGTCCCGCGCCGATCCGTGGGATCCGGCGAGCGTGACCACCGACAATTCCGGTCGGGAGCGGCTCCTGGCCGAGGCGCAGGCCGAACTGGACCGGCAGATCGGATTGAGCCGCGTCAAGGAGCAGATCGAAAGATACCGCGCCGCAACGCAAATGGCTCGAATCAGGGCCGCCCGCGGGATGAAGGTCGCGCAGCAGTCCAAGCACATCATCTTCACCGGCCCGCCCGGCACCGGTAAGACGACCATCGCCCGCGTCGTGGCCAACATCCTGGCGGGGCTGGGGGTCATCTCCGAACCCAAGCTCGTCGAGACGTCGCGCAAGGACTTCGTGGCCGAGTACGAGGGCCAGTCCTCGGTCAAGACCTCTCGCACCATCGACCGTGCTGTCGGTGGGGTGCTGTTCATCGACGAGGCCTACACCCTGGTCCAGGAGCGCGACGGGCGGGCCGACCCGTTCGGCACCGAGGCCTTGGACACGCTGCTGGCCCGGATGGAGAACGACCGCGATCGGCTCGTCGTCATCATTGCGGGCTATAGCGCCGACATCGATCGGCTGTTGGAGACCAACGACGGCCTGCGGTCCCGCTTCTCCACCCGGGTGGAGTTCGACTCCTACGGCCCCAGCGAGATCGTCGAGATCGCGAAAGTGCTGGCCAAGGGCAATGATTCGAGCTTGAGTGAGGAGGCCGCCAAGCGGGTCTTCGAGGCTGCCACGTTGCTCAGCCAGCGCACGCTCAACAACAAGCCCGCGCTCGACATCGCCGGCAATGGCCGCTACGCGCGCCAACTGGTCGAGGCCGGCGAGCAGGCCCGCGACATGCGCCTGGCGCGTTCGTTGGACTTCGACACCCTCGGCGTCGAGCAGCTCAGTGAGATCAACGGTGAGGACATGGCCGGGGCCATCGACGCCGTCCACGCCCGTTTGAACGTCGGCGACTGACCCATGGCAGGCTTTCGGCTCACCACCAAGGTCCAGGTCAGTGGATGGCGATTCCTGCTGCGCCGCGTCGAGCACGCGATCGTCCGGCGCGATACGCGGATGTTCGACGATCCGCTGCAGTTCTACAGCCGGGCCGTCACGGTCGGCATCGTGATCTCGGTGCTGGTGTGTCT
>JAHFVB010000372.1 GCA_023264755.1 Mycobacterium sp.
CTGCAGAAGCTGGTCTTCAAGGTGCTGGTCATGATCCTGTGGCTGGCCCCGATCGGCGCCTTCGGCGCCATCGCCAACGTCGTCGGACAGACGGGCTGGAGTGCGGTCACCCAGCTGCTGACCCTGATGCTGGGCTTCTACCTGACGTGCATCGTGTTCGTCTTCGGCGTGCTGGGCACGCTGATGCGGGTGGTGGCCGGAGTGTCGATCTTCAAACTGGTCCGCTACCTCGCCAGGGAATACCTGCTGATCTTCGCGACGTCGTCCTCGGAGTCGGCGTTGCCGCGACTGATCGCCAAGATGGAGCACCTCGGCGTGGAGAAGACGACGGTCGGCGTCGTCGTCCCCACCGGTTACTCGTTCAACCTCGACGGCACCGCCATCTACCTGACCATGGCGTCGCTCTTCGTCGCCGATGCGATGGGCAAGCCGCTGGCCGTCGGCGAGCAGATCTCGCTGCTGGTGTTCATGATCGTGGCCTCCAAGGGCGCGGCAGGCGTCAGCGGCGCCGGGCTGGCGACGCTGGCGGGCGGGCTGCAGGCCCACCGCCCCGACCTGCTCGACGGCGTCGGGCTGATCGTCGGCATCGACCGCTTCATGTCCGAGGCGCGGGCGGTGACCAACTTCTCGGGCAACGCCGTTGCGACCGTACTGGTCGGTTCGTGGACCAAGACCATCGACCGCAATCGGGTCGACGCGGTGCTCAGCGGCGACAAGCCATTCGACGAGTTGACCATGCTCGACGACGAGGAACCACGCGCCGCAGAGCCGGCGCAGGAGCGAGTCCCTGCCCCGGCGTAGGGCGCACCATGAATGGACCCGGCCAGCCTCCCGCTGGCCGGGTCCTTTCACGTGAGCAGGCTTCGCCCTGGCGCCAATTGAACCGAACGGCAACTCGACTCGTCTTCTCTACGAAGGCCAAGTTGGCCATCGAGGAGGTACGTGACGATGCGTAGTGCGCTATTGACCCCGATCGTTCTGGCCGCGACGGCCTGCGGACTGCTCATCGCGCCGCCGGGAGTGGCGTCGGCCGAGTCGGATTCGGCCATCGTGACCATCGGCCAGCTGCAGGCGGAGGGCTTCACCGTCAACGTCGATCGCATTGGCAGCGCTCCGCTTTCGGAGTGTCAGGTGACCAGTGTGCGCAACCCGCAGCAGCAGACGAGGCTGATCCCGGTGGGCGGTCGCGAGGGTCGCGACCGCTTCATCGAGGTCGTCGAAAATCGTTCCATCACAGTGTCGTTGGACTGTTCCAGCCGCTAATCGGCGAGGATCAGCGCGAACAGTTCAGCGATACCGAGATGGTTTGGTTGACGACTGCGGGAACCAACATCGTGCGGTCGTTGCCCCGGCCCGGACCGACATAGGGCACCAGCTGCGTCACCGTCTGCGGATTGCGCACGCTGGTGACCGTGCACTGATCGAGTGGTGCGGTCCCGATCTTGTCGATGGTGACGGTGTAGCCCTCCGACTGGAGCCGGCTGATCGTCTCCTGCGCCGTCTCGGCGGCGGCAAGTCCTGCGGGGGCGGCGATGGCTGCGCACAGGCCCACCACCGTAGCGGTCGTGAACATCGACATCGTGCGCATGAGCGCACCTCCTGATCCGTGCGTGAAACACCGAGCTTACTGGCCGCGCCAGCCGAACCCAAGGGCTTGCCCGCCGGTCAGCTGCAGTCCAGGGACACCGAGATCGACCGACCCGTCACGACCTCGACCAGCCGGGACTTGCGGTTGCCATGCTCGTCTCGCGGGCCGTAGTAGTCGCGGATGAACGTCGTTTGGGTCTGCGGGTTGCGCACACTGGTCACCACGCACTCGTCGAGCGGGCGGGTGCCGACCCGGTCGACGTTCACGTGGTAACCCTGCGATTCGAGTTGCGCGATGGTGTCCGCGGCCGTCTGGTCCGCGTGGGCCGGCGCCGCGGGCGAGCCGAACGCGACCCATGCACTCGCGGCCCAGGCGACGAACGCGGCGGTAGGAAGCGACGGACGCACGGTTGGCGCCCCCTTACGTAGGGTGCTCGGGTCTGAGCGGAGGAGCGGGTCGACTGATTATCGTCGCGATCGGCCAATTCGTTGCACAGGCGGCCGAAGTGCCGACATTCGTCGAATGCGACGCTTAGCATCGCGCCAACCGACGAGGGAGCCCATGATGCGCAGCACGATGCAGGACGTACCGCTGACCGTTACGACGATCATGCGGTACGCGACCGGCGTCAACGGCGATCGAACCGTCACCACCGCCATGGGCGAGGGGCGCTATCGCACCATCACCTATCGCGAACTGGGCGATCAGGTCGGTCGGCTGGCCAACGCCCTGCGCGGGCTGGGCATCACCGGCGACGAGCGGGTGGGCACGTTCATGTGGAACAACGCCGAGCACCTGGCCGCCTACCTCGCCGTGCCGTCGATGGGCGCCGTGCTGCATACGCTGAACATCCGGCTGTCCGCGGAGCAGATCGCCTTCATCGCCAACGAGGCCGAGGACCGGGTCATCATCGCGGACGCCTCATTGGTCGGCCAGCTCGCGCCGGTGCTGCCGCTGCTCGACACCGTGCACACGGTGGTCGTCGTCGGCGACGGCGACCTGTCACCCCTGCAACTGGCCGGCAAGATGGTGGTGCGCTACGACGCCGCATTGGCCGGCCGGTCGCCGCACTTCGACTGGCCCGACCTGGTCGAGACCGATGCGGCTGCCATGTGTTACACCAGCGGCACCACCGGCAACCCGAAAGGCGTTGTCTACAGCCACCGTTCCAGCTACCTGCACGCCATGAGCACCTGCACCGCGAACACGCTGGGCATCGGGGTCGAGGATTCGGTGTTGCCCATCGTGCCCATGTTCCACGCCAACGCGTGGGGCCTGCCGTACGCCGCGCTGATGGCCGGCGCCGACCTGGTGCTGACCGACCGGTTCCTGGATGCGAAGTCGATCATCGACGTGATCGAGACGCAACGGCCCACGGTCGCCGGCGCGGTGCCGACCATCTGGAACGACGTCATGCACCAGCTGGATTCCTCACCCGGCCGCGACATCTCGTCGCTGCGCTTGATCTCCAGCGGTGGGTCCGCGGTCCCGGTATCGCTCATGAAGGCCTACCAGGAGCGGTTCGGCGTTCAGCTGCGCCAGCTGTGGGGCATGACCGAGACGTCGCCGGTGGCCACCATGGCGTGGCCACCGCCGGGGGCGTCGGAGGAAGAGCACTGGGCCTTGCGGTCCACGCAGGGCAAGCCGACGTGCGGCGTCGAGGTCCGCATCGTCGACGACGCCGGCCACCCGCTGCCCAACGACGGCAAGGCCGCCGGTGAGCTCGAGGTGCGCGGGCCGTGGATCACCGGCTCGTACTACCTGAACCACGACGACTCGAAGTTCGCGGACGGCTGGTTGCGCACGGGTGACGTCGGCCGCATCGACCCGCAGAGCTACGTCACGCTGACCGACCGCGCCAAGGACGTCATCAAGTCGGGCGGGGAGTGGATCTCCTCCGTCGAGCTCGAGAACCACCTCATCGCACACCCGGCGGTACTGGAGGCCTCCGTGGTCGGCATACCCGACGAGCGTTGGCAGGAGCGTCCACTGGCCGTCATCGTGCTCCACGAAGGAGCCGACGCCACTCCGGCGCAGCTACGAGAGTTCCTGGCGGACAGGGTGGTTCGCTGGTGGCTACCGGAACGCTGGACGTTCGTCGACCAGGTTCCGCGCACCAGCGTCGGCAAGTACGACAAGAAGACCATCCGCGCCCGGCATGCCGATGGCGCCTACGAAGTCCACGAGCACCGCGACTAGCGTTCGGCGCGCTGGTAGGCGGTCACCACGGCCGCCCCGCCGAGTCCGATGTTGTGCTGCAGCGCCGCGGTGACGCCGTCGACCTGACGCTTGTCCGCCGTGCCACGCAGCTGCCAGGTCAACTCGGCACATTGCGCCAGCCCCGTGGCCCCCAGCGGATGCCCCTTGGAGATGAGCCCGCCCGACGGGTTCACCACCCAGCGCCCGCCATAGGTCGTGTCGCCGTCGTCGATGAGCTTGGGCGCCTCGCCCGCGCCGCACAGCCCGAGCGCTTCGTAGAGCAGCAACTCGTTGGCCGAGAAGCAATCGTGCAGTTCGATGACCTGGAAGTCCTGCGGGCCCAACCCGGATTGGTCGTAGACCTTCCGTGCGGCCTGGACGTTCATGTCGTGGCCGATGATGTTGGCGGCGCTGCCGTCGAAGGTGCTGGCGAAGTCGGTGGTCATGGCCTGCCCGACGATCTCGACGGCCTGGCCGGCCAACCCGTGCTTGGCGACGTAGTCCTCGCTGACCACGACCGCGGCACCCGACCCGTCGGAGGTGGGGGAGCACTGCAGCTTGGTCAGCGGGTCGGAGATCATCTTCGACGCGAGGATGTCCTCGAGCGTGTACTCCTCCTGGAACTGGGCGTACGGGTTGTTCACCGAGTGCTTGTGGTTCTTGAACCCGATCTTGGCAAAGTGCTCGGCGGTCGTGCCGTACTTCTTCATGTGCTCACGGCCCGCCGCGCCGAACATCCACGGCGCCACCGGAAAGGCGAACTCGTCGAGCTCCGCGAGGGCCTTGATGTGTCTGGCCAGCGGGGATTCGCGGTCCTGCGCGCCGCCGCCGAGTGAACCCGGCTGCATCTTCTCGAAGCCCAGCGCCATGACGCAGTCGGCCAACCCGCCACGGATCGATTGCGCGGCCAGGAACAGCGCCGTGGAGCCCGTCGAACAGTTGTTGTTCACGTTGACGATCGGAATGCCCGTCATGCCGAGCTCGTAGAGCGCCCGCTGGCCCGATGTCGAGTCGCCCGAGCAGTAGCCGACGTAGCCCTGCTCGACCTCGGAGTAGTCGATGCCCGCGTCGGCCAGCGCCTTGGTGCCCGACTCCTTGGCCATCTGCGGGTAGTCCCAACCCTCGCGGCGGCCGGGCTTCTCGAATTTCGTCATCCCAACTCCGATGACGAAGACGCGATTCTTGGCGGTACTGGACATGACTCATCCCTTCGCTGCGCTGCGGTCGTCTGCAACATACCGCGCCGGAACGGGCCAGGTCGGGGTACCAGGGTCAGGTTCGGCTCAGCTGTAGTCGGTCCACCACTTGTACAGCCCCTCGAGGTCGGCGCTCTGCACGTCGGCCAGCATGAGATTCGAGTCGTGAGACCACATGATGTCGGCGTTGCCCTGGTAGACGCCGCAGACGACCTGGCCCGCGACGACCTCGGGCGCCGAATTGGCGGACCAGTCCTGAGGCGCCTCCGAATCGGCGCCGGGACACGCCATCGGACGGTCGTTCTGCTGCTGGCCCGCGTCGAAGTGCTGGCGCAGCTCGTTCTGGTTGGCGAACAACGAGTAGCGCGCAAGCTCGGGGCCGCCGGGCTGATCCGACTTGTCGCAGTCGACGGTGGCCAACGCTC
>JAHFVB010000041.1 GCA_023264755.1 Mycobacterium sp.
AGTGACGGAGGTCAGTTCGGCACGGGCCCGCAGCCTGCCCCCGACCGGCACCGGCGTGATGAAGCGCACCTTGCCGTAACCGTAGTTGATGGCCATCGCGATGTTCTCCACGCTGTACAGCTGGTGCATGAAGTGCGGAAGCAGCGACAGCGTCAGCAAACCATGAGCAATGGTGCCGCCGAAGGGCCCGTTGGCCGCGCGCGCGGGGTCGACGTTGATCCACTGGTGGTCGTCGGTCGCGTCGGCGAAGGTGTTCACTCGATCCTGGCCGATCTCCATCCAATCCGTCGGCCCAAGTTGGCTGCCCTGCGCCTCGGCGAGTTCGTCCAACCCCTTGAAAACCTTCACTAGCACTCCTCAGGACGTGAGCTGCACGGTGCACACCGCACCATCACAACATCTAGCGCGTCGAGCACCATGAACACAAGATTCTTTCCCCAAGGCCTGTCTAGAGTTCGCGGGACGCGCGGCAATAGCTAACTGTGCTGCTGAAATGCAAATTTCAGTCCTTCGCCAGCTATTCTCGTCCGCTTTGCCAAAATCGACGATGCGGGTGTGAAACTCCAAACGCACCGGAAATCCTCACGATACGCCTCGAATACGGAGTGGCTTGGACCCGATACTAATTGGGCAAACCGCGTGCCGCTGGGCGGCAAAAACCGCCAGCACGCTGCGACATCGGTGCGCGTCCAGCACATCCAACGAGCGCCTAGCACATCCAACGATTGGGGTAATAATGCACGTTCCCTCCCTCGAATTCGACTCCGCCTCCGATTTCGCGGTCGCCGAGCGCCTGAGTTGGTGGGATCCCGACTCGCAATGCACGCTGGTGATCTCCACTCCAGCTACCGACCCCGAACTGTGGACCGAATATCTGCACGGGGCCGAGCGTAGCTATCGAAGGCACGGTGTCGAGCAAGCACTGGACCTGGCCGCGATCCGCGACGGATCGGATACGGCGATGTTCTGGGCCACTCTAGACGAGACGGGCCGAGTCATCGGAGGCGTCCGCGCCAAGGGCCCGCTGACGTCCGCCGACGACTCGCACGCAGTCGTCGAATGGTCGAATCACCCCGGCCAGCCCGCCGTTCGCAAGATGATCACCGACCGCATCCCATTCGGTGTGCTCGAGATGAAGTCGGCCTGGGTCACCGATGACCGCGACCGCGCCCAGCCCATCACCCAGGTGCTGGCCCGCAGCGGCTTTCATGCCATGGCCATGATGGACGTCCAGTTCTGCATGGCCACGTCGGCTCCCCACGTGCTCGAACGCTGGCGCTCCTCGGGCGGCGTGGTGGCACCCATCGCGGCAGCGCCGTATCCCGACGAGCGTTACCGCACGAAGATGATGTGGTGGGACCGGCGCACGTTTGCGAATCACGCAGAGCCCGAACAAGTTTCGAAAATTCTTCACGAGACCGAGGCCGTGACCGCGACGTTGGCCATGACGGGGTGATCGACCCTCGGGTCCGCACCGGCGGGTCAACGTCGACCAGGCCGACCCGGATCGCGCGGCGCAACACCAACGTCGCACTCCCGGAGCACTGCCGATCGACGCTCGCGACGGATAAGCTCGCTCGGATATGTCCGCCGAGAATCGTCCCCTCAGCTTGGAGCGATTGGTAACCACAGTCGCCACCCGGCTGATGGCAGCGAACGCGGCGACTTCGGCGCAGGTGAGCAGAGAAGCTCTTGCCATCCTCGTGGACTACTTCGAGGTGGACCTCGCCTTCCTCCGCCATCACGATCACTCGATTCGGGCGTCCGTACTGGTCGCGGAATGGCCATCCCGACCAGACGCACAAACGCCCGACCCGCTGGACGTCGTGCACTTCGCCGATACCGATCCCGTGTTCGCGGCAGCCGAGCACAGCAAGGCCCCGCTTGTCTTCCGGGGGGAAGGCGCGGTCTCCCCTGCCTGGGGCGCACGGTGCGGCTTCCCAACTTCACTGGCGGCCGCACCGTTGATCTCGGGTGAGTTGACGACTGGACTCATCGGCCTGGTAAGGGTCGGCGACCGGCAGTGGCACGAGGACGAACTCAACGCCCTCGAGGCCATCGGCTCGCTCTTCGCCCAGGTCCAGGCCAGGGTCAACGCCGAGGATCAGCTTCGCCACCTCGCCGAGCACGACGACCTGACCGGTTTGTACAACCGGCGCGCGCTCCTCGCACACTTGGAGGACCGGCTGCAGGCGGGCCACCCCGGGCCGGTGTCCGCGCTGTTCTTCGATCTGGACAGCCTGAAGACGGTCAACGACTACCTCGGTCACACCGCAGGTGACTGGTTCCTGCAGGCGATGGCCGAACGGCTCAAGGGGAACGTCGATGCCGGCGGCCACATCGCACGGCTCGGCGGAGACGAATTCGTCGTGGTGCCGGCCGGGCCCCTCTCCGTCGAGGCCGCCGAACAGGTGGCCGATGGGCTGCTCACCCTATTGCGCGAGCGCGTCGCGATCGACGGCGAGTCGTTGACCCGCACCGTGAGTATCGGGGTTGCACAGGGCGTGCCCGGCCGCGACACCACCTCTGATCTACTCCGCAGGGCCGACCAGGCGCTGCTGACCGCCAAGGGATCGGGCGGCAACCGAATCGCCACGTTCTCCGATGAGCTCTCGTTGGACTCGGCGTTCCGCACCGACATCGAGCTGCACCTGGCGGGCACCATCGAGGACGGTGGGCTGTTCCTGCGTTATCTACCCGAGGTGGACATGAGCACCGGCGAGGTGCTGGCGGCCGAGGCCCTGGTGCGCTGGGAACACCCCACCCGTGGGCTCATCTCCCCCGCCTCCTTCATCGCGGTGGCTGAGTCCATCAATCTGGCCGGAGAGTTGGGCCGGTGGGTGATGCGCACCGCCTGCGCGGAATTCGCCCATTGGCGAGCCCAGGGCATCGGCGCCAACACGGTACTGAGGATCAACGTGTCGCCGGTCCAACTGGTGACCGCCGGCTTCGCAGAGTCGGTGGCCGAGATCATGACCGAATTCGGATTCGAGCAGGGCTCCATCTGCCTGGAAATCACCGAAAGCGTGGTGGTACAGGACATCGAGACCACGCGCGTCACGCTTGCCGAGCTCAAGGCCGCAGGCGTCCAGCTGGCCATCGACGATTTCGGCACGGGCTACAGCGTGCTCTCCCACCTCAAGTCGCTGCCCGTCGACGTGCTCAAGATCGACCGGAGCTTCGTCAGCGAACTAGGTTCCAATCCAGACGATCTAGCCATCGTGCGGGCCATCATCGCACTGGCCTCGGCATTCGGATTGCAGCTCGTCGCAGAAGGCGTCGAAACCGAGCTCGCGGCGCGCGCCTTGCTGCAACATGGCTGCCGCCGGGCCCAGGGCTTTCTGCTGTCCCCGCCGTTGAGCGGGGCGGACTTGGGTGCGCTGATGGCCAGGGGCCGGGTGGCGACGCACTTCTCGGCCGCTCCCGAAGGCTGACGGCAGCGCGCGGAGGTCGACGCAGCAAATCGCATACGTTGCGGGCGGGAGCGGATCTTCGGGATTGCTCGAACAGCCTACGTGCGCCCCAGATTCGCAGACGTTCGTCCTGGCAACGAGGTGGACACCTCATTGAGGTGGTGCCACGGCAGCGGGAATACCACTCCGGACGTGCCGTGCAGCACCCAGCGTCCAGCGGGGAGCGGGCCCCGACTTCAGACCATGAGTCACTACCCCGAGCGCTTTGCCTACCCTTGGTATGGTCCTCGGGCTCGATGCCGACCAAGGGTAGGTAGCAAAACGCCGCAGACCCGCCCATGGGCCGCCTCACCTCGGAACGCGCTCAGGGCGAGGCGCCGATCCGGCGCCCGCTCTTCGGCGCGCTAGCCTCATTGAGCTGGAGCACTCGGTGGCCCAGGAGCAAAACCTCGGCAGATTACCCGTAGGGCGAGCCGCCACTCACGATCGGGAATGCCTCGCCGCCGGCGGCAAGCAATCTATGATCGCCCGAATAAGTAACCGCCATCGATAGGAATGACTGAGGTATTCGGAGATGGTGCGCCAAGCCCGATCGGAAGCCACCCGGCAGAAGATCATCGACTCAGCCGTCGAGCTGATCAACGAGATCGGATATCCCGCCGCCGGCCTGGCGGACATCATCGAACGCGCCGAGCTGACCAAGGGCGCGCTCTATTACCACTTCGACTCGAAGGAGGCGCTGGCGAGCGCCATCATCGAAGCCGGCGGGGGCAAGATGATCGACGCCTTCTCGGCCGCCGGACGTCCGGGATCGCCGGCCATGGAGAACCTCATCCACGGGATGTTCATGGTCGTGGATACCATCGGCAACGACGTCATTGCTGCGGCCGCCTCGCGCCTGCTCCGCACGTTCGGGGGGTTCAATCCCACCGCCAAGAACACCTACGGCCGCTTTCTCGAGGAGCTGACGGCCCGGGTGGAGGCGGCGGCGGCCGAAGGCGACATACGATCCGACCCCGCACCCGAGGTCATCGCGCGCACGATCTTCGGCACCATGTTGGGAGCGGAGCTCCTGTCGGCCGCGTTGTCGGACGGCAAGGACATGGGCGAGCAGATGGCCGGCGCCTGGGACGTGCTGCTTCCCGCCATCGCCCAACCGGACGCGCTGGACTATTACCGGCAATTCCTGGCCCGTCAGTCGACGCGCCGATAGTTCGCCGGCCGTGATCGACTACCGCTCGGCCACCATCCGCGCGGTCCTCGGCCGGCCCCGAGACTGCCTCGGAGCGAAATAGCCTCGCGTTCAACCCGTTTCGCCGATTGCCGGCCCAAGCTCGGCGAGCCCCTCGACTGCTCGACCGGTCCCGCCCCAAATGATGGGGCCACGGCATCGAGCGTTGCGCGCCTGGTCGCCACGCTCGCAATCCCGCTCGGCGCCACCATGCGCCTGCACGGGATCGGTTCAGCCGTAACGTGTTTGCGGGTCGTTGCCGAGGCTCGGAACTGCGTGCCGCGGCGACTCGGGGTCGATCGAGGACGTCGAATCGACCCAGCGATGAGACACAGACCGATGGGCTGCCATAGAGTCCCCTATAATTTTTCGAGACTCGCTAAGAAAAGCGAACGTTTCGGTGCGCCAGACTGGAGGTGACGTGGTCGAGACGCTCACACCGAGCAGTATCGCCGCATTACCGCTGGCCCCCAAGAATCCGCTGCCGTACCGACAGCGCGTCCAAGCAGTGAGGTCGTTTCACACCGGGCCCGAAACGTTGCGTGATGCCGGCGGTCCGGTGACACGCTTCACCGTCGGACCTCGCTGGCTGGTGCCGACCATCGTGCTGGCGACGTCCCCAGGCGCCATCCGCGACATCCTCGCCGTCAACGACGACAACGTGGACAAGACCAGCCCGGTGCTCAACGAGCTCCGTCGGGCCCTCGGCGCCAACTCGTCCAACCTCCCTCACGAGCTGTGGATACCGCGTCGACGCACGCTTCAGCCGATGTTCACCAAACAGCACGTCCGGGAATTCGGCGGACACATGGCCGGGGCCGCCGAGCGAGTGTGCCAAGGCTGGAGCGACGGCGCCGAACTGGACTTGGACGCCGAGTCGCGCACGATCACCCTGCGGGCGCTCGGCCACTCGGTGCTCGGCATGGACCTCGACCAGCGGTTGGAAACCATCTCGGAGCCGCTTGGCGTCGCGTTGAAGTACGCGATGACCAGGGCGCTCCGTCCGCTGCGGGCGCCACGATGGATGCCCACCCCTGCTCGCAGGCGCGCCCGCGCGGCCAGCGCTAAGGTCCACCAACTGGCCGCAGACATCCTCCGGGCGTGCCGCGCCGACCCCTCGCGCGAAGCCCCCTTGGTGCACGCGCTGCTGGCCGCAAGGGATCCGAACACCGGCCAGGGGCTGTCGGACGAGGACATCTGCAACGAACTGATCATCTTCATCTTCGCCGGCCACGACACCACGGCGACCGCGCTGGCCTATGCACTGTGGGCACTCGGACACCACCCCGAACAACAAGCCCGGCTGGCCGCAGAAGTCGCCGCGCTCCCCGAAGGTCCGTTGACACCCGACCACCTGGCCCAGCTGAGCTACACCACCCAGGTCGTCCGTGAGTCGCTTCGGCTTTGCCCGCCGGCTCCGACCGGAACGCGAATGGCGGTCCGCGACATCGAGGTTGGCGGCTATCGCGTCGAAGCGGGAACCATGTTGGTCTTCGGCCGGTTGGCAGTCCAGCGCGACCCGACGTTGTGGGAGGATCCACTCCGCTTCGATCCCGACCGATTCGCCCCCGAACAAGTCAGGGGCCGCGACCGCTGGCAGTACATCCCGTTCGGCGGGGGGCCGCGCTCGTGCCTCGGCGACCACTTCGCGTTGCTCGAAGCCACCCTTGCGTTGGCGACCGTCATCCGCCGTTTCGAAATCACCTCCCTGGAAGCCGAATTCCCGCTCGCGCTGCACTTCACGATGATCGCGGGCGGTCCGGTCCGGGCCTCGGTACGGCGCCGCCGGTGACCGGCTGGAACCGGCGGGTCCGCTCGCAGCCGTCGGCGCGCCCGGACCGAGTCGCCCCATGAGCCGGCCCGACGACGTGGAGGCGCACAGCGCCAAGGTTCTCGATGAACACGACGTCGACGACCGCGCGGCGCTGGCTGCGCTGAGGGCGGACCCGCGGATCGAATTCCTCGACCACCGCGACGAACAACTCGAATCCCTTCGCCGGCTCTACCCAGCACCCGCGCCCGAACTGGTCACCGAAGCCACCCGCTGGGCCTACTACCCCTGGCGCCGCACCGTCGTCGGTGTACTGGGGCCCCGCGGCTATCGCGCCCTGCGGTTGGACCGCAACCGAAACCTCGTCACTGCCGAGGAGCAGACCCGGCTCGCATGCCTCCGGATAGGCGTGGCCGGGCTCAGCGTCGGGCACGCCATCGCGCACACCCTGGCCATGGAGGGCTGCTGCGGCACCTTGCGGCTGGCCGACTTCGACCGGCTCGAGCTGTCCAACCTCAACCGGGTACCCGCGTCCGTCTTGGACATCGGGCTCAACAAGGCGACCTTGGCGGCGCGGCGCATCGCGGAGCTCGACCCCTACCTTCGGGTCGAGGTGGAAACGACCGGCCTGACACCGCAGTCTCTGGACGCCTTCCTCGACGACCTCGACGTCGTCGTCGAGGAGTGTGACGCGTTCGACATGAAGGTCATGCTCCGCGAGGCGGCCCGCGAACGGCGGCTACCCGTACTGATGTCCACCAGCGACCGCGGACTGGTCGACGTCGAACGCTACGACCTCGAGCCGCATCGACCGGTCTTGCACGGCGTCCTCGGCACCGTGAATTCCGCACAGCTGGCCGAACTGACCGCTCAGGAAAAGATTCCGTACATGCTCCGCCACCTGGACCCCAGCCGGTCCTCGGCCCGATTCACGGCCTCACTGGTGGAGGCCGGGCACACGCTTTCGTCGTGGCCGCAATTGGCTCGGGACGTGATGTTGGGGGCGGCCGTCGTGGCGGAATGCGTTCGCCGGATCGGACTGGGCGAGCCGTTGGCCTCGGGGCAAACCCTGGTCGACGTCAACGTGCCCCTCGACCACCTCGTCCCACCCCGTATCCAGGACAGCCCCTGCCCTCCAGCCGGTCTCGACCCAGCCGACGATCATGACGACCAGGTCGAGCAGACCGCACCGACGCAGGTGATCGCGGCGGCCGCGAATCGTGCCCCGTCCGGAGGAAACGCCCAGCCGTGGATCATCGAGACCGGCACGGATTCGGTGACCATTCGGCTGGCACCCGAGCCCACCTCGTCGATGGACGTCGGATCCCGCGGCAGCGCCGTCGCCGTTGGCGCAGCCATGTTCAACGCCAGAGTGGCCGCCGCGGCCCAGCACGTCCTGGGTCCGGTCACCGTCATGCCGGGCAACGAGCGCTCCCCGCTCACGGCGGTCCTGCAGCTCGGTTCCGGCGACCATCCAGAACTGGCCCACCGGTATGGCCCAATGCTCGCTCGCGAAACCAACCGTCAGTCCGGCGCCCCACGCGCCCTCGACGCGGAAACGGTGGCCACCCTGCACGCGTTGGCCCAAGCGGAGGGTGCCCGACTCCAGCTGCTGACCTCGCGAGCCGACATCGAAGCGGCGGCGGGTCTGTTCGCCGCGGCCGACCGCATCCGATTTCTGACCCCGAGGCTTCACCAAGAGTTGATCGCCGAACTACGCTGGCCTGGTGACGAGCCCGCAGACACCGGTATCGACGTTCGTAGCCTCGAACTCGACCCCACCAGCCTGGGAGTGCTCGACATCTTGCGACGGGCCGACGTCATGGTCGAGCTCGCGCGGTGGAATGCGGGCGCAGCGCTTGGCGATGACGTTCGTCGGCGCGTCGTCGCAGCGTCGGCGCTTGCCGTGGTGACCGTGACCGGCAGCGGGCTGCCCGACTTCGCGCGCGGCGGCGCGGCCTCCGAGGCGGTGTGGATCGAAGCCCAGCAGCGGGGTCTGGCGGTGCAACCGCTTTCGCCGGTCTTTCTCCACGCCTTGGACGAACACGAACTGCACGAACTATCTCCTCCGTTCGCCGCCGAGCTCAGCCATCTGCAATCGGCCTTTCGGGAGCTCGCGGCTACCGAGCCGGGCGAGTCGCAGGCGCTGGTGCTCAAGCTCGCTCACGCAGACGCGGCTTCGGTGCGCAGCCGCCGGCGACCGCTCGCCCGGGTTAGCCCAGCAGTCACCGATTGATCCCCGCAGACAAGGAATGGTGACGTGGCGAGCAGCCTAGATCGTGTCGTCACCGACACCGCCACCCAATTGATGGCCGTCGACGCCGGGAACGCGGCCGAAGTCAGCCAGCGCGTGCTTGCCCAACTCGTCGCCCACTTCGACGTGGACGTGAGCTTCCTGCGCCACAACGACCATCAGATTCGGGCGACCCGGCTGGTCGCCGAGTGGCCACCTCGGCTCGACATTCCCGATCCCGATCCGCTGGGCGTCATCTACTTCAAGGACGCCGATCCCATCTTTGCGATGCTGGAACACGCCAAGGCGCCGCTGGTCGTCCGACCGGAGCCCGTCACCGACGAATACGGACGCCGGATCGAAGTCAGCGGCGGCATTCCGGTGACCTCCATCGCCGCGGCCCCGCTGATCTCCGGCGACGTCACCACCGGAGCGCTCGGATTCATCAAGTTCGACGACCGGGAGTGGAATCCGCACGAGCTCAACGCGGTTCAGGCCATCGCATCGCTCTTCGCTCAATTGCAGGCCCGCATCGCCGCCGAGGAGGGGCTGCGGTATCTCGCCGATCACGACGACATGACCGGCCTGCCGAACCGCCGGGCGCTCCTGACCCACCTCGCCGACAAACTCGCCGCGGGGCGGCCCGGACCGGTCGCGGCCCTCATGGTGGACGTCGACAGACTCAAGGTCATCAACGATCATCTCGGCCATACCGCGGGCGACAAACTCATCGAGGCCATCGCCGAGCGGCTTCGCGTAGCGACTGCCGATTCCGGGACCCTCGCCCGATTCGGTGGTGACGAGTTCGTCATCGTTGGGGCACTGCCCATGGACGTCGAAGCCGCGGACGAGCTGGCCCAGCGGCTGCACGACAGCCTGCAGGCTCGCATGGTGGTCGACGGCGAGCTGTTCCGGGGCACCGTGAGCATCGGCATCGCGGTGGCCGACCCTGGTCAAGACCTCGCCTTCGACCTGCTGGGACGCGCGGACGAAGCAGTGCTGGCCGCCAAGAATGCCGGCGGCAACCAGACAGTGGTATTCCGCGAGCAGATGCTGGAGCGCCGAACCCTTCGCAGCGACGTCGAGCTCCACCTTCAGGACGTCATCGAACGCGACGGCTTGGTCCTGCACTACCTGCCCGAGGTCGACCTGCGCACGGGTGAGCTCCTCGGGCTCGAGGCGCTCGTCCGCTGGCCGCATCCGACGCGCGGTTTGCTGTCGCCCGGTTCGTTCATCCGGTTGGCGGAATCGGTCAACCTCGCAGGCGCGCTTGGCCGGTGGGTCATGCGGACCGCGTGTGCCCAGTTCGCCCGCTGGCGCGCCGCTGGGTGGTGCGACGGTGTCTTGCTCAGGATCAACGTGTCACCCGTGCAACTCGTCAGCGCCGACTTCGCCTCGACGGTCGCGCCCATCCTCGACGAGTTCGGAATCCCGGGAAGTTCGGTGTGTCTCGAGTTCCGCGAGAGCGTGGTCGTTCAAGACTTCGAAGCCGCCAGCAGCACCCTCGCCGACCTACACCGGCTCGGGGTCAACCTCGCGATCGACGACTTCGGTACCGGCTACAGCGTCCTCCAACACCTCAAGTCACTACCCGTCGATACCATCAAGATCGACGGCGAGTTCGTCTCCGACCTTGGTAGCAATCCCGATGACGGCGCGATCGTCCGGTCGATCATGGGGCTGGCGGACGCCTTCGGTTTGGAAGTGGTCGCCGAGGGCGTCGAGACCGAGGAGGCCGTGCAGCTTCTGCTGCAATACGGCTGTCACCGTGCGCAGGGTTATCTCTTCTCCCCGCCGTTGAGCCGCGCGGAAACGGAGAAAATGCTGGTCGAGGGTGCCTTCCATCTGGCAGGCGAACAGCGCCAACGCTGAACTGCCCACTGGTCGCGCTGCCTGTAGTTCGCTTGCTAGGTTAAACAAGTGGACTTGGCATGGTCGGATGAGGACATCGAGTTTCGTGACGAGGTACGGGCGTTTCTCCAAGCCGAGCTGACCCCGGAGCTCCGGCAAGCGGGGCGGCTGATGACCAGCGTCTACAGCGACCACAAGGCGAGCATGGCCTGGCAGCGGATCCTGCACGCGCGGGGTTGGGCAGCGCCGGCGTGGCCGGTCGAGTACGGCGGCTGCGACTGGACGCTGACTCAGCACTACGTCTTCAGCCGCGAGTCGACCCTGGCGGGGGCTCCGAACCTGTCGCCCATGGGTATTCGCATGGTGGCGCACGCGCTGATCGCCTTCGGCAGCACGGAGCAGAAGGAGTACTTCCTGCCCCGCATCTTGACTGGCGAGGTGTTCTTCTGCCAGGGCTACTCCGAGCCCGAGGCCGGTTCCGACCTCGCTGCGCTGTCCATGGCGGCGGTCGACGACGGGGACCACCTGGTGTGCACGGGTAGCAAGATCTGGACGACGCACGCCCAAGAGGCCAACTGGATGTTCGCCCTGGTCCGAACCTCCCGGACCGCCAAGAAGCAACAGGGCATCACCTTCTTGTTGATCCCGATGGACGCGCCGGGAATCCACATTCGTCCGCTCGTCATGACGTCTGGGGAGGAAGTCCAGAACCAGGTCTTCTTCGATGACGTGCGTGTCCCCAAGACCAACGTGATCGGCGACATCGACGACGGCTGGACCGTGGCCAAGTACCTGCTGGAGTTCGAGCGGGGCGGCGGGGCCAGTGCGCCCGCACTACAGGTGATGGCGGAACGCATCGCGACCGCAGCCACCGAACAACCCGGCCCCAACGGCGGGCGGTTGCTCGACGATCCGGCGTTCGCCCACAAGTTGGCCGAGGCACGCATCCGTACCGACGTGCTCGAGCTCCTCGAGTACCGGGTGCTGGCTGCGCTGTCGGGCGGCGGACACCCCGGCTCGGCTTCATCGATGTTGAAGATCCTCAGCACCGAATTGAGTCAGACGCTGACCGAACTCGCGATGGAAGCGGCCGGACCGCGCGCACGCGCCTACCAGCCCCATGCCACCCGTCCTGGGGGACCCATCGCCGGATTCACACCGCCCCCGGACGGATACGTCAGCGGTGAGCCGTGGCAAGCGGTGGCGCCCCTGCGCTACTTCAACGACCGGGCCGGCTCGATCTACGCCGGCAGCAACGAAATTCAGCGCAACATCCTCGCCAAAGCGGAGCTGGGGCTCTGATGGACTTCAACCTCTCCCACGAACAAGTACTACTGCGCGACGGGCTGAAGAGATTTCTGGCGACCCGGTACGACCTGGACAAGAGTCGGACCGAGGCCAAGACCGGAGCGGGCTGGCAACCAGAGGTATGGAAGGCCTTCGCCGACGAGCTCGGAATTCTCGGAGCGGCCCTCCCCGAGGACCTCGGCGGCATCGGCGGCGGACCCGTCGAGACCATGGTGATCGCCGAGGCGCTCGGCTACGCCCTGGTGGTCGAGCCGTACGTGGACACCGCGGTGGTCAGTGCGGGCTTGCTGCGCCGTGCCAACGACACCATGGCCCGCGAGGTAGTCGAACGCATCATCGCGGGTACGGCGATCGTCTCACTGGCGGCCACCGAGGCCGCATCCGGCGACGACTGGCGCAACCCGGCCACCACCGCACGTCGCGACGGATCCGACTGGGTACTCACCGGCGCCAAGATCATGGCCATCGCCGCCCCCTTCGCCACACACCTGCTGGTGACGGCGGCCACGTCGAACGGCCCGTCGCTCTTCCTCGTCGACCGCGCCCACCCGCTGCCGGGGCTCGAGCTGCATGCCTATCGCACCACCGACGATCGACGCGCCGCCGATCTGGAGCTGCGCGAGCTACGCCTGCCCTCGGCCGCACTCTTGGGCACCGAGGGCCAGGCCCTGGCCGCGCTGGAGGCAGCCAGGGACGAGGGCGCGGCCGCCGTCTGCGCCGAGGCGGTCGGCGGTATGCGAAAGGTGTTGAACGACACCGTCGAATACTGCAAGCAGCGCACACAGTTCGGGCAACCGATCGGTAGTTTTCAGGTGCTGGCCCACCGCATGGTCGACATGCACATGGAGCTCGAACAGTCCGTCGCGGCGGTCTATCTCGCCGTGCTCAATCTGGAGGCCGAACCGACGACGCGGGCACGGGCGGTCTCGGCGGCCAAGGCCACCGTCGGGCGGGCGGCCCGTTTCATCGGGCAGAACGCCGTACAACTGCACGGCGGCATGGGCATGACCGAGGAGTTGGCCATCGGGCATTACTTCAAGCGGCTCACCGCGATTCAGTTCGAGTTCGGCTCGTCGGACTACCACGTCGCGCGGTATGCGAGGCTAACCCGGGAGTGAGTCCGCGCGGCTGGCTGCTGTTCGCCGCCATGAGCGTGATCTGGGGTATTCCCTACCTGTTGATCAAGGTCGCGGTCGAAGGCGTCTCCGTACCCGTGTTGGTGCTCGCCCGCACGGCGATCGGTGCGGCGGTCCTGCTGCCGGTGATGCTGTATCGCCAAGAGTGGGCTCAGGTGCTGGCGCACTGGAGGCCGGTGCTGGCGTTCGCCTTCTTCGAGATCATCGCGGCGTGGCTGCTGCTCTCGGATGCCGAACGCGCGCTTACCAGCTCACTGACCGGGCTGCTCATCGCGGCGGCGCCGATCATCGTCGTCGGACTCGATCGGTTCACCGGCGGCGAGCGCCGACTGGGCGGCAAGCGGATGGCCGGACTGGGGGTCGGGTTCGCGGGCGTCGCGGTGCTCGCGGGGCCGGAACTGACGGGTGGTGCGGCGTGGTCGGTCACCGAAGTGCTGCTGGTGGCAACCTGTTACGCCATCGCTCCCTTGATAGCGGCGCGCCATCTGTCCGACGTACCGGCGCTCCCGCTGACGGCGGTGTGCCTGGGATTCGCCGCAGTGGTGTATGCAGTGCCGGCCGCAGCGACCTGGCCGACCGAACTTCCGTCCCCGAGGGTCCTCGCGGCCCTCGCAGCATTGGCCTTGCTCTGCACTGCGCTGGCGTTCCTGGTCTTCTTCGCGTTGATCCGCGAGGTGGGACCGGCCCGCGCACTGGTGTTCACCTACGTCAACCCTGCGGTCGCATTGGCCGCGGGCGTGCTCGTCTTGAACGAACCGATCACGGCGTGGAACCTCGCCGGCCTCGCGTTGATCCTGACCGGCTCGGTGTTGGCGACCCGCAGGCCGGGCGCCGTCCCACCGGCGGTCGAGCGCTAGCTCGACCGGTGGGCTACGGTCCGGGCCGGGCCTGCGGGCCAGTCGGCCCCGCGACCCAGCTACTGGACAAGTGTCCGTCATACCGGCGATGCCACGCGGCGAATCGCAGCCATGGCACCGCCACCCCTGTCCTCGCATGCCGATACTCCTTGTCGCCAATCCACTTTGACGAAGCGATTGCATACCCTGGCCGGTTCCGATAATCTGGACACATGTCCAGTCGGACCGTGACGCACGTCTCTCGCCTGCGCGACTCCCACGCCCAGCGGGCGTACACCTGCCGACGAGTATTCGGAGCTGCAGCGGCCTTGCTCGACGAATCCGCGCAGGACGACGTATCGGTGCACACGCTTGCCGAACGGGCCGAGATCGAACCCGCGGCACTGCGCGCGCACTTCCCGTCGCTCGACGCGATGTTCGCCGAGCTCTACCTCGCCCGCGTGTCGGCGCTCCCGCTGGTAGTGGATCCGATGGCGAACCTTCAGGATCGGGTCAGCGATCAGTTGCGGGCGATCACGCTGGTCGTGGCCGACGAACCACGGCTGGCCATCGCATGCACGCGGGCGCTCTTGCGCAACGACGACGATGCCGTGGCCAACACGCGTGCGCTCATCGCGGCCGAGGTGCGCAGGCGCATTGCGGCCGCCATGGGGGCCGGTGCGTGGCCCGAGGTCCTCGAGACCCTGGAGACCCTGTTCTGGGGGGCCCTGATGCAGATCGAGTCGGGTGCCGTCGACTACCGCCCGATGACCATCCGGCTCGACACCATGCTCGCGCTGATCCTGCCCGAATCCGACCAGTCGATCTGCTCCGAGGCCGCGAATTAGCCTCCGAGGCAGAGCGCCGAGCCGCCGTCCGGCCGGCACCGGGTGTGGTCCTTGGCGCGCCGGGAGCAGCCGAACCGTAGTCGGGAGCAGCCAAACCGTAGAAGGGAAGCAGACGACATGGGGCTGAGCGGAACGGCCGCGATCGTAGGCTACACCGAGCTACCGGCCAGCAAGCGCCCGACCGGCCCATTGGAGTTCACCCTCGAGCAGTGGGCCCGACTGGCCGCGGCCACGTTGGCCGACGCCGGCTTGGAGGCCTCCGACGTCGACGGCATCTGCACCGGACACCTGCAGGAGTCACAAATCTTCGTGCCTTCGACGATCATCGAATACCTGGGCATCCGAGCCAATTTCGCCGAGCTGGTCGACCTCGGTGGAGCAAGCTCGGCTGCCATGGTGTGGCGGGCCGCGGCGGCCATCGAACTCGGGCTCTGCCAGGCGGTGTTGTGCGTGGTGCCCGCGAATCCGATGACGCCGATGAGCGCGGCCAAGCCCGTCGACTTCGGTGACATGCTCTACTTCGGTGCGTCGAGCAACCGCTACGGCTCCCCCCAGGCCGAATTCGAGATCCCCTACGGCAACCTCGGCCAGAACGGTCCCTACGGACAGGTAGCCACCCTGTACGCGGCGACTTACGGGTACGACGAACGTGCGATGGCCAAGATCAGCGTGGACCAGCGCGTCAACGCCAACCACACGCCAGGCGCCATCTTCGAGCACGTCCCGATCACCGTCGAGGACGTGCTGGCCAGCCCGGTCATCGCGGCCCCGTTGCACATGCTCGAAATCGTGATGCCGGTGCTCGGAGGGTCCGCGGTGCTCGTCACCAACGCCGAGTTGGCCAAGCGCAGCCGCAACCGGCCGGTGTGGATCAAGGGCTTTGGCGAGCGCGTGCCGTACAAGACGCCGACGTAC
>JAHFVB010000373.1 GCA_023264755.1 Mycobacterium sp.
ACTGATCTTCTTCGACCAGCCGGGCACCGGAGCCTCCGATCCCGTCACGCCGGGCGCGCTGTCGACCTTGGAGCAATGGGCCGACAGCATCACCGCGGTGCTCGACGATCTCGGAAGTCGTGAAGCGGTCCTTCTCGTCAGCAGCGGCACGGTCGCGACGGGTGCGCTGTTCGCGGCAACACATCCGTCACGGACGACCGCGCTCGTGGTGCTCGAGGGCTATACCGGGCAAGCAGTGCCCGAAGAGATCCCGGCTTCCTTCATCGCCAATTGGGGAACAGGGGAGATCGAGCATGCGGCCAACCCCGACATGCCCTGGAACGAGGAGATTCGGGTGGCATGGGCGCGACACGAACGCCTGGCGGCGAGCCCGGCAACCTTCGGCCTATTGTTCCGCCTCGTGCTCGGATTGGACGTAAAGGCGATCCTCCCGACCATCCGCGTGCCGACCCTCGTCGTTCACCACACCAACGACACTCTGGTCCGGCCCGAGTATGGCAAGGACGTCGCCGATCACATTCCGGGCGCGAAATACGTTGAGCTGCCAGGACGCAATGCCTATCACTTCGTAGAACCATGGCGCCAGTCCTTCCAGCAGATCGCCGAATTCCTCACCGGCGAGCAGGCTGAGGTCGCCGATGATCGGGTTCTGGCCACTGTGCTGTTTACCGACATCGTGGACTCGACGCGACGCGCAGTGGAGCTGGGGGACCGTGACTGGCATGCGCTGCTAGATGCGCACGACGCTGTCGTCCGCGCGCAACTCAATCGTTTCCGAGGTCGCGAGGTGAACACTTCGGGAGACGGCTTTCTCGCGATGTTCGACGGCCCGCAGCGAGCGATCCGCTGCGCGATGTCGATCCGCGACTCAGTGAAGGCGCTCGGCATCGAGGTCCGAGCCGGGTTGCACACCGGCGAGTGCGAGGTCCGCGGCGACGATATCGGCGGGATCGGCGTACACATCGGCGCGCGGGTGAGCGCACTGGCGGGGCCGAACGACGTGCTCGTGTCCAGCACACTCCACGACCTGGTGATCGGCTCAGGGCTCGAGTTCGAAGACCGCGGTACCCACGACCTCAAGGGCATACCCGGTGCGTGGAATCTCTTTGCCGTGGCGTCGACATAGCGGTCGTCGACCCGAATCATGTCGTGCCCGCGGCAACCGATTGTGAACCCGGTGTCAACGAAACGCGAACGAATACTTCGGGGGAGATGCTGGCGACGTCCGAACGTCCCCATCGTCACTTCACCGGTAGCTGGCGATCTCCACCAGGTTGCCATCGGGATCGCGGCAATAGTGCGACGTCATCGGACCCTGGGCGCCGGTCTTGGAGACCGGCCCCTCGGTGATCGCCACACCGCAGTCCCGCAGGTGCGCGCCGATGGCTGCCGGCTCGACGTCGGCGATGAAACACAGGTCGAGCGACCCCGGGGCGTCGGTCGCCGCGGTCACCCAGTTCGGTGCGCCGGTGGGCCGAACGTTGAGCTTCTGGGCGCCGAACGCCAAGGCGATCCGGCCGGTGCCGAATTCCACCCGCCGCATCCCGAGCACCCGCACGTACCAGGCGACCGTGGCCTCGACGTCCCGACAGTTGAGCACCACGTGGTCGATGCGATCGATGGTGAAGGTCATGACCCCAGCCCTACACCCAGTAGGGAACGCGGGCGCGGTACTGCCGCATCGCGAAGGCGGTCACGATCCAGCCGACGATGGTCAGCACGATCACCACGACCCAGTGCCGCAGTTCCTGATCGGCGCCGATCAACGGCGCGCGCACGATGTCGACGTAGTGCAGCAGCGGGTTGAGCTCGATGATCCGTGACCACCCGCCCGCGCCCTGCTGGCGAAGTGTCTCGTCGTTCCAAATGATCGGCGTCATGTAGAACAACAGCTGCACGAGACTGAACAACAGCGGGCTGATGTCGCGGTATCGCGTGGCCAGGATGCCGAAGCACAGCGCCACCCAGACGCAGTTGAGCACGATGAGCCCCAGCGCCGGAATGAACGTCAGGTCGGTCCACTTCCACGGCTGCGGGAAGATGATCGCGATCACCACGTAGATGACGATGTTGTGCCCGAACAAGATGACCTGCCGCCACACCAGCCGGTAGACGTGCACCGACAGCGGAGTCGGAAGTTGCTTGATCAGACCTTCGTTGGCGACGAAGACGTCGGCGCCCTCGAGGATGGCCGCGTTGATCAGGTTCCAGATGATCAGCCCGAGCGTGACGTACGGCAGGTGCTTGGACAGCTCGAGGTGAAACAGCTTGGAGTACAAGCCCCCCAGTGCGACGGCCATGGTGCCGGTGGCGATGGTGATCCAGAACGGACCCAGCACCGAGCGCCGGTAACGCTGCTTGATGTCCTGCCAGCCCAGGTGCAACCACAGCTCGCGCTTGCCGAATCCCGAGGCGAGGTCACCCCAGGCGCGAGCGAACGTCCGCGACTGCGCGGCGGCATCGGTGAAGGTCACTCGGGGTCCTGCCTTCCGAACTTCTCGTGCCGGCCCAGCCGCCGCAACCGTAGCCATTCCCGAAGGCCGGCCGGGTCGCGTCTGCTGATCAGGAAGAACCAGCCGAAGCGCAGCCATTCCTGGGGGATCAACTTGCGTAAACCGGGCTGCGACAACAGGTATCCGCGGTTGCGGTAGGTGAAGAAGCGTTTGGTGGCGTCGTCGGGATACTGCGTGTGCATGCGGCCACCGAGGATCGGCTTGAACTCGTCGGAGCCCTGGGGGTGCAGGTAGACCGCTTCCAGGCAGGTGCCGAACGGTAGCTTCGAGCGCACCAGTCGACGGTGCATTTCCACTTCGTCGCCCCGGATGAACAGCCGGATATCGGGCACGCCAATCGCTTCCAGCGTCGAGGCCCGAAAGAGTGCGCCGTTGAACAGGGAGGCGATGCCGGGCAGCAGGTCCGAGGACGCCTCGGTGCGCAGCTCGTCGACCCGCCGCCGCCACACCAGGCCGCGGCGCAACGGAAACGCCAGTCGAGCCGGCTCGTCGAGGTCGCACACCATCGGGGACACCTCGGCAAGCGAATGCCTTGCCGCACAGTCCAGCAACGTCGCGAGCACCGCCGAGTCCGCCGGGCGACCATCGTCGTCGGCCAGCCACACCCAATCCGCGCCCTGGGCCAGGGCCGTCAGCATGCCGAGGGCGAACCCGCCGGCGCCGCCGAGATTGCGTCGCGATCCGAGGTAGGTCGTCGAAATCGGTTGGCCCGCAACGAGCTCACGCACCCGTTCGTCGTCGTCGTTGTCGACGACCACGAGGTGGTCGGGCATGCGGGTCTGGCTGGTGACCGCGTCCAGCGACTTGGCCAGTTGATCGACGCGCCGATGCGTCACCACGACTGCGCAGACGAGCTCACTCATGTGGGTCCATGCTCTTCGCGCAGGCGCTCATCGTGCATGTGCTCTTCGCGCAGGCGCTCATCGGCGGCATCGTGGAGGTTGTCCTCCTCGATCACTTCCCGCACGTGCCGCGCCGCGTCCTCGCCTTCGTAGGCGCGCACGACCTCTTCGATGCCGCCGCTGAGCTTGATGGTGCCGTGGTCGATCCACATCGCGGTCTTGCACAACCGGGCCAGGAATTCGTTGGAGTGGCTGGCGAAGACCAGAATGCCGGAGCGCGCCACCAGATCCTGCAGCCGGGTGCGGGCCTTCTTGAGGAATTCGGCGTCCACGGCGCCGATGCCCTCGTCGAGCAGCAGGATCTCGGGATCGATGCTCGTCACGACGCCCATCGCGAGGCGTACCCGCATGCCGGTGGAATAGGTCCGCAGGGGCATCGACAGGTAGTCGCCCAGTTCGGTGAAGTCGGCGATCTCGTCGACCCTGGCCGCCATCTGCTTGCGGGTCTGCCCCAGGAACATCCCGCGGATGATGATGTTCTCGAAGCCGGAGATCTCCGGATCCATGCCGACGCCCAGGTCGAACACCGGTGCCACTCGGCCGCGGACGGTCGCCGAGCCACGGGTCGGCTCGTAGATGCCGGACAGCAGCCGAAGCAAGGTCGACTTGCCCGCCCCGTTGCGGCCGACGAGGCCGACCCGGTCGCCCATCTCGAGGGACATCGTGATGTCGCGCAGCGCCTCGATGACGACGACGTTGGAGTCGTTGCGGCCGATCGCGCCGCCGGCCTTGCCGAGGAACGCCTTCTTCAGCGAGCGGGACTTGGCATCGAAGATCGGAAACTCCACCCAGGCGTTGCGGGTCGAGATCGCCGGGTGGGACGGTTGGCTGGTCACTGCAGGAGGCTCTATAGGTACTGCCCGGTCCCGCTCGGGCGGTGGCCCGGCCCGCTGGTGCCAGGCGGTAGCGCGCCCTGACGCATCTGCTCGAGCTGCGCGCGGGCGGCCATCTGCTGGGCGAACAGCGCCGTCTGGATGCCGTGGAACAGTCCCTCGAGCCAGCCGACCAGCTGAGCCTGAGCGATGCGGAGCTCGGCGTCCGACGGCAGGCTGTCCTCGGTGAACGGCAGGGTGAGCCGCTCGAGCTCGTCGCGCAGCTCGGGCGCCAGCGCCTCCTCGAGTTCGCGGACGCTGCGGGCGTGAATCTCGCGCAGGCGGGTGCGGCTGGCGTCGTCGAGCGGGGCGGCCCGAACCTCCTCCAGCAGCTGCTTGATCATCGTGCCGATCCGCATGACCTTGGCTGGCTGCTCGACGAGGTCGGTCAGGGCCCGCTCATCCGAATCGGCGTCGCCGTCTGCGGCGGCCACCGCGGCCAGGTCGCCACCGATGATCTCGACGTCGCTGTCATCTGCCGAGGGGATATTCGTCATCGCGTCCTCAAACTCCTACGGTCCTTGCCATTCGTAGATGCGGTCCTCGCCGTTGTCGTAGATCTTCTTCCACGACCGCGACTTGTCTAGCGACACTAGCCCGTCAGGCATGACGAACCCGCGGACCACCGGAGTGCTCGTCACCACGTAGCGGATGTTCAGTGCATGGACGGCCTCGGCGACGCGCTGATCGAAGTCCGCGTCGTCGGCGTAGGCCCAGAAGTTGAACCGGTTGGGGCCGGGCCCCTGTTGTTGGGGAAAGTCGTAGTGCGTCCACAGCGGATGAAGGCCGTTGACGGCGTACATCCACGCCGTGCCGTCGGTGTTGGCGTTGCCGATGAGGGTGTCCCGCGCTCCGGGCAGCGTGGCCAGGTAGTCGAATGCCTCGATGTCCTTGGCGTCGATCATCACCGAGTCGTACTTCTCGCCGATCAGGAGGCGGTGTCGGGGGAAGTAGTGCCACGCCAAGCCGACCGAGACCGCGACCAGCGCCGCCGCGGTCAACCCGTACCCGAGGCGTGGGCTGACCCGAGGCGCGAGGCGGCGCAGTCGGTCGACCGCCCAGTCCGCCATCGTGAACAGTGCGATGCCGGCCATCGGGGCGAGCAGCAG
>JAHFVB010000374.1 GCA_023264755.1 Mycobacterium sp.
GTAGATGGTGGCCATGCACTTGTTGCAGTGCGTGCACGCCGAGAACACCGAGTGCGCGGCGCCGTCGTCCTTGATGCGGTTGATCAGGTCGGGTTCGGCGAGCAGCGCCCGGCCCATCGCGACGAAGTCGAATCCCTCGGCCATCGCCAGGTCCATGGTCTCGCGGTTGGTGATGCCGCCCAGCAGTATCAAGGGCATCGTGAGCTCGGCGCGGAACTGCTTGGCCTGGTCCAGCAGGTAAGCCTCGCGGTAGGGGTACTCGCGCAGGAACTTCTTGCCGGTCATTCGGATGCCCCAGCGCAGCGGAGGCTTGAAGGCTCCGGCGAACTCCTTGATCGGCGCGTCGCCTCGGAAGAGGTAGAGCGGGTTGAGCAGCGAGCTGCCCGCCGTGAGCTCGAGGGCGTCGAGCCCGCCGTCCTCCTCGAGCCACTTGGCGGTCTGTAGCGACTCCTCGATCGGGATGCCGCTGCGCACCCCGTCGGACATGTTGAGTTTGGCCGTCACCGCTATGCGGTTGCCGACCTCGCGTCGCACCGCGGCCACCACCCCGCGCGCGACCTTGGCGCGGTTCTCCAGGGAGCCACCGAATTCGTCGGTGCGACGGTTGATCAGCGGGCTCAGGAACGAGCTCGCCAAGTAGTTGTGGCCCAGGTGGATCTCGACGGCGTCGAAGCCGGATTCGATGGCCAGCCGGGCGGCGTTGGCGTGGGCCCTGGTGATGTCGTCGATGTCGGAGCGGGTGGCCTTCCTGGCGAACCGCATCGACAGCGGGTTGAAGAAGCGCACCGGCGCGTAGGCCGGGGCCTTGTTGGTGCGGGCGTTGGCGACGGGCCCGGCGTGGCCGATTTGGGCGCTGATCGCGGCGCCTTCGGCGTGCACGGCGGCGGTCAGGCGGCGCAAACCCGGAACGGCCTCCGGCCGCATCCAGAGCTGCCAGCCGTCGGTGCGTCCCCCGGGGGTCACCGCGCAGTAGGCGACCGTCGTCATGCCGACCCCGCCCGCGGCGGGGAGCCGGTGGTAGCGGATCAGGTCGTCGGTGACCAGCGCATCCGGGGTCGCTGCCTCGAACGTCGCCGCTTTGATGATGCGGTTGCGCAGCGTCACCAGACCGAGTTTGGCCGCGCCAAACACGTCGGTGAACACATTTGGGCTGGTGTTCATCCCCGCACCACAGCATGCCGTCAGGTGCGGTGTCAACGATGGCTGCCAGAATGGCTGTCGGTGAACGGCGCGACGGGACGAGACTCCGTGGCGAGCGGAGCGACGGGAGCAGACTGCGTGGGTGCAAGGACGTTGGACGGCAAGGCCACGCGTGACGAGATCTTCGTCGACCTCAAGGAGCGGGTGTTGGCGCTGACCGCAGCCGGCCGTACGCCGGGCCTGGGCACCGTGCTGGTGGGCGACGACCCGGGGTCGCATGCCTACGTGCGGGGCAAGCACGCCGACTGCGCGAAGGTGGGCATCACCTCGATCCGGCGGGACCTGCCTGCCGACATCAGTCAGGCCGCGCTCGACGAGACGATCGACGAGCTCAACGCCAACCCCGAGTGCACCGGCTACATCGTGCAGCTGCCGCTGCCCAAGCACCTCGACGAGAATGCGGCGCTGGAGCGCATCGATCCGGGCAAGGACGCCGACGGCCTGCATCCGACCAACCTCGGCCGGCTGGTGCTCGGCACGCCGGCCCCACTGCCGTGCACGCCGCGGGGCATCGTGCACCTATTGCGCCGCTTCGACGTGCCCATCGCGGGCGCCCACGTCGTCGTCATCGGACGGGGGGTGACGGTGGGCCGGCCCATCGGGCTGCTGCTCACCCGGCGTTCCGAGAACGCGACGGTCACGTTGTGTCACACGGGAACTCGCAACCTGGCCGAGCTGAGCCGTCAGGCCGACATCATCGTGGCCGGCGCGGGCGTGCCGTATATCGTGACGGCCGACATGGTGAAGCCGGGCGCGGCGGTCGTCGACGTGGGCGTCAGCCGGGACCAGGCCGGCAAGCTGGTCGGCGACGTCCATCCCGACGTGTGGGAGGTCGCGGGTCACGTGTCCCCGAACCCCGGTGGCGTGGGTCCGTTGACGCGGGCGTTCCTGTTGACCAACGTCGTCGAGCTCGACGAGGCGAAACTGGCATGACGCCGCGAGAGTTCGCGCGCAAGGTGTTTCACGGCCAGTGGCCGATATTGACCGTCGGGTTGGTGTTGCTGGTCGCGTTCGCACTGGTCGTCGCGGGCTATTGGCGCCGCGGCGCGCTGGTGATGGCCATCGCCGTGGGCATGGCAGCCGTGCTGCGGCTGGCGTTGACCGAGGACCGCGCCGGGTTGCTGGTGGTGCGGTCCAGGGGCATCGACTTCGCGACGACGGCCGCGGTCAGCGCGGCCATGCTCTACATCGCGTGGACGATCGACCCGTTGGGCACCAGCTAGCGGCCCAGCCTGGTCACAGGTCCATGCGGTCGATCCGCCAGTCGATGTCCTGGAGTTGCGGCATTTCCCGTCCGTCGTCGACGCCGATCTCGGCCTTGATGACGGCTTCGAGTTTCCTGCTGGACGCGAGCACCAACTCGGCGTTGTCGCCGCGCTCGGCGGCCAGGTTCGTCAGTTCGGCGGGGTCGGTCTGCAGGTCGTATAGCTCGACATCGTTGAACCGGTACAGGTCGTCGAGGTTGGTCGGCACGTTTCGCTGCGCGGGCGCGAAGTACCGGCTGAACTTGTAGCGGCCGTCGAACATCGTGCGCAGGCTGCCGCGCTTGGTGAGGTTGGGCCGAAAGCCGCTGGTCTGCATGACCTTTCTGGGGTCCTCCCCGGCGGCCTTCGCGTCGGCGAAGAGCTTCACCGCGTCACCGTCGTTGGTCGCCAACCCGCTGTAGGTGAACAGCACGCTCTCCCGCACCGAGTGCAGCTGCGCCTTGCCGGGGTCGGAGAGCGCGCCGCTGAAGTCCTTGCCGGGCAACCGGCGACCGGCCAGTTCGTCGATGCCGCGTGATGCGACCCCGGCCATCGCGAGCAGGCTGGGCACCAGGTCCAGGTGGCTGGTGAGCGCGTGGAGGTTCTGCCCACCGCGAACGTCCGGGTGTACCACGTGCATCGGCAGGTGGATCGCCTCCTGGTAGGCGAACGGGCCCTTGCCGCGAAGTCCGTGGGCGCCGGCCAGCTCCCCATGGTCTGAGGTGAAGACCACGATGGTGTCGTCGTCGAGCCCGAGGTTGTCGAGTTCGTCGAGCAAGAGCAGCACCTGCTGGTCCACCGCGCGGATGCTGTTCAGGTAGAAGTCGTTGAAGCGTTGCCAGCGTTCGGGTTCCGGCGGAATGGTGCCCAGGGTGTAGCCCCAGGCCTTCAGGAACTCGCCGTGCGCGGCAGGTCGGCCGGGGGCGTCCATCGGCTGCTTCAGGCTGGCGGGCAGAGCCAGCTCCCAGTGCTTCTGATACATGGCCTGTTCGGGGGCCCGGGCGGCCCGCATCAGCAGCCGGCCGGTGTCCTGCACCCGTTCGCCGGGCCGATCGGTGTTGAAGTACATGATGTCGTGCGGATTGATGAGGCTGACGAACAGCGCCCACGGCTTGCCGTCATCGGCCAGCGGGCGCCCGGTGCCGCGCAGCCACGACTGTGCGCCGGCCGCGATCACCGAATCGGTGGTGTAGCCACCAAGATCGTGGGCCAGCGAGTCGACGGGCAACCCGAAATCCGAGAAACCGTAGGCGTCCATCCGCTCGGTGAGCACCTGCTGGGCCGGCTCGCGGTCGAAGGCGGCATCCAGATGCCACTTGCCCTGATATGCGGTGTAGTAACCGGCCTTGCGCAACAGGTGCCCGATGGTCGGTACCGCAGTGTCCATGGCCTTTACGTAGGGCAAGTCGGCGTTCTCGAACATCCCGTTGTCCGGAGTCTGCAACCCGGTCAGCATCACCGCGCGCGAACTGGTGCACATCACCGCAGGGCCGTAGTGCTGGTGGAAGGTGACGCCGTGCTGCGTCAAGCGCTCTCGGGCCGGCAACGACATCCCAGCCGGCCAGGACGCAAAGTACCGCTCCTGGTCGGTGAAGATGAAGACGATGTTGGGAGCCGACTTGCGAGGTGGCCGGGCGGGTTTGGGTGCCGTCATTGCTTCTTGCCTTTCGTGATGCCGGATGGCGCAGGTCCGCTAGCCGTCGGCGATGCCGACGCCGGCGAGGGCGGGGACGGCGTCCTCGCGGTGCAGGACCGACTGTGCGCCGGTCCGGAAGCGTTCGAAGACGTCGACGATCGTCTGGCCCTCGGGGGTATGGCCCCAAATGCTGATGCCCTGGTGGGTGGTTGGCTCCCAGGTGGTTTCGTCGACGACGATCGGATTCCAGCCGACTTCCCACTCGAATCCCGAAGGGGTGACCGCGTAGAAGGACAGTTCCTTGTCGTTGGTGTGCTGACCGACCGACAGAGCCAAGTCGAAGCCCAGCTGCTTGACCCGCTGATAGGTCAGCGTCATGTCGTTGAGCTCGGTGACCTGGATGTTGCAGTGCTGAATCCTGGTGCGGATCGGGTTGATTGGCAGTTTGTTGACCGCCGCGATCGCGACGCTGTGGTGGCGCTCGTTGACCCGCAGGAAGCGAATCTTGAACTTCAGTCCGCTGATCGTCTCGTCGATGTAGTCGGTGAGGCGAGCGTCGAAAACCGTGCTGTAGTAGCCGCGCATCTGGTGGGGTTTCTTGGTGGCGATGGCCACGTGGCCCATGCCGTCGGAACCGGTGACGAACCCGCTGCCGGCCAGCCGCAGCGGCTCGGAACCCTTGTGGGCGTCGACGTAGATCTCCTGGCTCAGGCCGTTGGGGCCGGGGAAGCGCAGCAGGCGTTCGACACCGCGCAGCGCCGCTTCTTCGCGTGTGCCCTCGGTCAGCGGGACCCCGTGGCTGCGGATTCGGGCTTCGATGAGCTCGAAGGTGGCGTGGTCGTCGAGCTCCCAGCCCAGTGCGGTGGTGTCCTCGGCGGGGCCGCGTTGGATCAGGAAGCGGCATTCGTTGTCGTCGAGCCGAAACCGCATCACCCCGGGCAGCGTCTCGTCGAGGTGCATGCCGATGGCGTCGCGGCCGAAACGTCGCCAGTCGGCGAACTTCTCGGTCTCGATGACGAGGTAGCCGAGGTGAACCTTGCCAAAGACGTCGCTGGTCATGGGTGCGCCAATCGGGAGGTGGGGGAGAGGAATTCGGCGACCAGCTGGTTGAACAGCTCGGCCCGTTCCCACTGCATCCAGTGCCCGGTGTGCGAGGTCATGACGAGCTCGGCGTTGGGGAGCAGGCGGAGCAGCAGCGGGCCGCCCGAGGGGCGGTTGACCTTGTCGTCGCGGCCCCACAGCACCAGCGTCGGGTTGGGTAGCCGGGTGAGTCGTTTGTCGCGGGTCAGATCCATCCGCCACAGGGTGCGCAGT
>JAHFVB010000375.1 GCA_023264755.1 Mycobacterium sp.
GAACGACTCCGGTCGACGTCTCGTCGCGGGCACACGGCCAAGGTCGTCGGGCGCGTCGCGGCTGCCCTGCTCGCCGTGCTGGCACTGGCCATGACGGGTGCGGCGTGGCAATGGCAGGCCCAGAAGAACGCCAGCCTCAACAAGGTCTCCGCGCTGGACCCCGACTCCCGCGACATCCTCGATCCCAAGGCGCAGTACGGCGACGAGAACTTCCTCATCGTCGGCGTCGACAGCAGGTTCGGCCAGAACGCCGACATGGGTGCCGGCGACACCGCGGACGCGGGCGGCGCCAGGTCGGACACCGTGATGTTGGTGAACATCCCGGCGAACCGCAAACGCGTTGTCGCCGTGTCGTTTCCGCGTGACCTCGCAATCACCCCGCTCAAGTGCAAGGCCTGGAACGCCGAAACCGGCGAGTACGGCGCACTCTATGACCCCGACACCAAGACCTACGGCGACGAAGAGGTCTACACCCAGACCAAGCTGAATTCGGCCTACTCCTTCGGCGGCCCGAAGTGTCTGGTCACTACGAGCTCGGCACCGTGTTGTCCACGGCGGGCCGGCAGCTCGTCGACGGGCACACCGCGCTGCAATACGTGCGGGCTCGCCAGGTGACCACCGAGGTCAACGGCGACTACGGGCGCATCAAGCGTCAGCAGCTGTTCCTGTCGTCGCTGCTGCGCTCGCTGATCTCCAAGGACACCTTCTTCTCGCTGAGCAAGCTCAACAACGTGGTGAACATGTTCATCGACGACACCTACGTCGACAACGTCCAGACCAAGGACCTCGTCGATTTGGGCCAGTCGATTCAGGGGGTCAGTGCGGGGCGCGTCACCTTCGTGACGGTGCCGACGGGCGTGACCGACTCCGAGGGCAACGAACCTCCCCGCGTCGACGACATGCGGGCCCTGTTCGACGCGATCATCAACGACGACCCGTTGCCCGAGGAGAAGAACGCGGACAACACTCCGGTGCCCGCGACGCCGCAGGCGACCACGGCACCACCGGTGCCCTCAGCGCCCGCCGCGGAGTTGGTGGACGCCGTCACCACCGACCCCAGCGCCGTCACCGTGCGCGTGTCCAACTCCACCGGCGAGGACGGGCTGGCGTCGACCGCAGCCTCCGAGCTTGGGCAGCACGGCTTCAACGTCGTCGCGCCCGACGACTATCCCGGTCCCCTGAACTCCACGACGGTGTTCTTCTCGGCTGGCAACGAGCAGGCCGCAGCCACCGTGGCGTCGTCGTTCCTGAACCCCACCATCGAGCGGGTGAGCGGTATGGGCGACACGGTTCGGGTGGTGCTCGGAGCCGACTTCAAGGCCGTCAATGCGCCCTCGCCCAGCGGCTCCCCGGTCCAGGTACACGTGGTGAAGGGCACCAGCAGCGAGCCCACTCACTTGCCGGAGGATCTGACCGTCACGAATGCGGCCGACACCACCTGCCAGTAGCCGCTCCCGACGGCGAGGTCGGTAGGCGGCATTCACCTTTCGTTCACCCTTGACATCGTGACGATTTCGATGCTCAACCCGTAGTCTTTAGACATGCGAACTGCGTACCACGAACAACTAGCCGCCTTGTCAGATCAGTTGGGCGAGATGTGCGGGCTGGCGGGTGCCGCGATGGAACGGGCGACGCAGGCGCTCCTGCAGGCCGATTTGGTGCTCGCCGAGCAGGTAATCACCGACCACGAGCAGATCACGGCCATGAGCGCGCGCGCCGAGGAGGCCGCGTTCGTCCTATTGGCCTTGCAGGCGCCGGTCGCGGGCGACCTGCGCGCGATCGTCAGCTCGATCCAGATCGTGGCCGACGTCGACCGCATGGGCGCCCTTGCGCTTCACGTCGCGAAGATCGCGCGCCGCCGCCATCCCCAGCACACCCTGCCCGAGGAAGTCAACGGCTACTTCGCCGAAATGGGCCGAGTAGCAGTCGAATTGGGCAACAGCGCACAAGACGTGCTGCTTACCCGGGATCCGGAGCGGGCCGCCCGCATCCGCGAAGAAGACGACGCGATGGACGACCTTCACCGCCACCTGTTCAGCGTGCTGATGGACCGGGAGTGGAAGCACGGCGTGACGGCGGCTGTCGACGTGACCCTGCTCAGCCGGTTCTACGAGCGCTTCGCCGACCATGCCGTCGAGGTGGCACGGCGCGTGATATTCCAGGTCACGGGCCACTTCCCCGAGGACGAGGACGTCGCTGCGCCGCACTAGCGGCGTCAAGAGGGGACGATCCGAACACCGTCCCGCTCGGCTGCCAGTAGGTCACGCAGCACCTTCACCAGTACTTCCAACTCCGCATTCGGGTAGCGCTTCAGGAAGTCTTGGCGCCCTGCGGACATTTCCTCGTGCAACCGTCGGTGGACCTCGACGACGAGCTCGCCGTCGCGGGTCAAGGTGAGCTCGAGCTCCTTGCGATTGCCCGGTATTGGCGCGCGAACGACCAGCCCCGCGTCGACGAGGCGCTGCACGTGCTTGGACACGGTGCCCTTGAGCTGGGCCGACCGGGCCGCTAGCCCGACCACGCTGACCGGCCCCTCCCCGATTGCGGCGAGCAGGTGCATCGACAGCGTCGGCAGGGCGCGAACGGTCGACTCCAGCCGGCGCGGGCAGTGCTGGGCCATGAAGTCGCGCTCGGCGTCGCCCTCGTCGTCGTCGAACTTGTCCCCCACCGCACCCACCAGTCCGTCGATGGCCGCGATGAGTTCCGACTTGGTTTTCACGGAAACCATCTTGTCACTCGAGCTCGGCCTGGGTACATTGTTTCCACAGAAACCATTTCCCATCCAGGAGGATCACATGAAGGCTGCCGTCGTCGACGAGTGGGGCCGAGTACCGGTCTACGCCGACTTCCCCGAACCCGAAGCGCGCGAAGGAGCCATGGTGGCGACCGTCGAGGCCTCCGCCTTGACCAACCTGACGCGCGGCCTGATGTCCGGAAAGCACTACGCCAGCAAGGAGATTGCGCTACCCGCCGTAGCGGGCGTCGACGGGGTCGCCAGGCTCGAGGATGGCCGCCGCGTCTACACCGGAGCACTCGCGCCCTACGGCATGATGGCCGAACGGACACTCATCAGCAAACACGGCATGCTGGTGCTGCCCGACGGCGTGGATTCCGCCACCGCCGCCGCCGTACCCAACCCCGGCGTCTCGGCATGGACGTCACTCGAATACGCCGCCGCCGTGAAGCCGGGTGACCACGTGCTGGTACTTGGGGCCACCGGTGTCACCGGCGCCATGGCGGCCCAGTTGGCCAAGTCGGTGTTCGGCGCAGGCCGGGTCGTGGTCGCCGGCCGCAACCTCGCCCGCCTGGACTGGTTGCGGACCGTCGGCGCCGACGACGCCATCGCACTCGGTGCCGACGACGCCTTCGACCGCGCCTCCGCGCTGCATGCGGAACGACCGTTCGACGCGGTGCTGGACTATCTGTGGGGCGAGCCCGCCGAACGGCTGCTCGGCGCGCTGGCCGACAGCCACCCGTCGGCGCACTACCACGCCACCCGGTTCGTCCAGATCGGCTCGATTGCGGGTCCCACCATGAACCTGCCGGCCGGCATCCTGCGCGGGACGGGAATCGTGATGTCGGGCGTCGGCATCGGGAGCGTGCCCCTCGAAGTACTGGGCCGCGTCCGCGCCGAGGCGCTGCCCCGGCTGTTCGGCATGATCGGCTCCAATCAGCTGCAGTTGAGCACCCGAGTCCGCCCGCTGGCCGAGGTCGAGCAGGCCTGGACCGCGGCCGAACCGTCGGGCACCCGGGTGGTATTGATCCCGTAAACCGGCTGCCGCCAACCTGTGAACTGGCCGAAAAGCCGACGCACTGCTGTAGTAATGGGGTGATCGCCGTCGGCACCGTTGCGAGTACGCGCTGAGATGAGCCAGCGCGGCCCCGCGTCCCACCGGATGCCCAGGACGGCCAAACCCATATCCGCACGGCTGCGCATCGCCCGCCGGGCGCTGTTTGCGCTGGTATCCAGCACCGCGCTGGTGGCCACGGGGATGCTCTGGTGGGGCGCTCACGACATCCTGGGCGGGTTCACCGTGTCGGCCGCGCTACCCAGCGACGCCGCCCGGTCCAGCGGCGGGGCGATGAACATCCTGCTGATCGGGCTGGACTCGAGGAAGGACCAGGACGGCAACGCCCTGCCGCAGGACATCCTCGACCAACTCCACGCCGGTGACTCCGACCAGGGCGGCTACAACACCAACACCCTGATCCTGATGCACGTCTCACCCGACGACAAGGTCACCGCGTTCTCGATCCCGCGCGACGACTACGTGGCGTTCAATCGGGTGCCCGGATACGGCCACATCAAGATCAAGGAGGCCTACGGGCTGACGAAGTTCTATGCCGAGCAGAAGCTGGTCGACGAGGGCGTCAGCGACCAATCCGAGTTGGAGCGGCGCGGTCGCGAGGCGGGTCGAGCGGCCACGCTGAGCGCCGTCCGCAACCTCGTCGGCGTGCCCATCGACTACTTCGCCGAGGTCAACCTGGCCGGTTTCTACGATCTGGCCGCCACGCTCGACGGGGTCGAGGTATGCCTGAACCACGCCGTGCACGACGAGTACTCGGGGGCCAACTTCCCCGCCGGCCACCAGCGGCTCAACGCCTCGCAAGCGTTGGCCTTCGTGCGCCAGCGCCACGGGCTGGACAACGGCGACCTCGACCGGACGCACCGGCAACAGGCCTTCCTGGTGTCGGTCATCCACCAGCTGCAGGACTCCGGAACCTTCACCAACCTGGCCAAGCTGCAACAACTGCTTGCGGTGGCCCGCAAGGACATCGTCTTCTCCGGTGGCTGGGACGTCGACCAGTTGAAGCGCCTCGGTGCGCTCGCCGACCCGGGTGCGCGGTACCTCACGCTGCCGGTGCTGCGCTACGACGTCAGGAACGGCCAGGACGTCAACATCATCGATCCGAAGCAGCTCCGGGCCCAGGTCCGCAAGGCCTTCGACGACGGGCTCCCCACCACCCCCCACGCGCCGTCGAGCGTCGTCGACGTCGTCAACGGCAGCTACACCGGCGGCCTGGGCGCGTCGACGTCGACCCAACTGTCTAGTCACGGCTATCCGGTGGGCAAGGTCCGCGATGCGACGTCCACGGATCCCACCAGCACGGTCATCGAGTACGGGTCGGGCGCCGAGCGGGACGCCGAGGACGTCAGCGGACTCCTCGGCGACATCCCGACCGAACCAACCAGCGACGTCGAGCCGGGGCACATCCGCGTCGTGCTCGCCAGCGACTACACCCCACCGACCACCGAAGAACTGGCGGTGACTTCGACGTCACCGGGTGCCGACTCCGAGGGCGGCCCCACCGGAACCAGCGGGACCACGACCAGCACCACGCCGACGCCCGATCAGGGCAAGCCGCTGAGCGGCGGC
>JAHFVB010000376.1 GCA_023264755.1 Mycobacterium sp.
GGCGAGCACAGCTGGCCGTGCTGCTCCTGCCCGGGATCGGCCTTGCCGATGACCTCAAGGAGGTCCGGGAGTTGGGCGCCTCGGTGGCCCGGATCGCCACGCACTGCACCGAGGCCGACGTGTCGATCCAGCACTTCGGCCTGGCCCGGGAACTGGGCCTGGAGACCGTCGGGTTCTTGATGATGAGCCACACCATCAGCCCGGAGAAGCTGGCCGCGCAGGCCCGGATCATGGCCGACGCGGGGTGTCAGTGTGTCTATGTCGTCGATTCCGCTGGTGCGCTGGTGCTCGAGGGCGTGGCCGACCGGGTGGCGGCGCTGGTCGTCGAACTCGGCGACGATGCTCAGGTCGGTTTTCATGGGCACGAGAACCTGGGTCTCGGGGTGGCCAACTCGATCGAGGCGGTCCGCGCCGGCGCCAAGCAGATCGACGGCTCCTGCCGCCGCTTCGGTGCGGGTGCCGGCAACGCTCCTGTCGAGGCGCTGATCGGGGTGTTCGACAAGATCGGCGTCAAGACCGGCATCGATTTCTTCGACATCGCCGATGCCGCCGAAGAGGTCGTCGCCCCGGCCATGCCGGCCGAATGCCTGCTGGACCGCAATGCGCTGATCATGGGCTACTCCGGGGTGTACTCCAGCTTCCTCAAGCACGCCATCCGCCAGTCCGAGCGCTACGGGGTGCCCGCGCATCAGCTGCTGCACCGGGCTGGTCAGCGCAAGCTGATCGGCGGCCAGGAGGATCAACTGATCGACATCGCGCTGGAGATCAAGCGCGAACAGGACGCGGCCACCGCCTGATCAGTCCTCCAACGGGAACCTCACGACGCCGCAGGCCGCCACACCGTCGTGAGGTTCCCACTCGAGAGGCTCGTGGGAAGAGTTTTTACCCGCGATGTCCTGCACGGATGGCGTCTACTCCGAATTCGGGGGTTTAGCCGACGAGGTCATGGCTATGCCTTGACTGCGATCACCACATCGCAGACCGAAGGAGGAACCTCGCATGACTTCGTTGAAGATGTCCGAGAAGACCGTCCGCCGCGGACTGTACGGAATGCTCGCCGGCGGCCTACTTGGCGGCGTCGCCACCGCAGCGATCGTGCTGCCCAGCGCCAATGCGGCACCAGAGCAATGCACCGCCAGCGGGATGGCGACCACGCAAAGTTCGGTCTCGCTGTCGATGAGCACGTACCTGCAAACTCACCCGCAGACCAACCAGGCGCTGACCGACATCGCGAAGCAGCCACCAACCGAGGCGCAAGCGTCGTACCAGATGTACTTCGCGGACAACCCGAACGTGGCCAACGACCTCAAGGGTCTACAGCAACCGGTCACCGAGCTGAACTCGCAATGCGGTATTCAGTCGACGTCCAGCCAGTTGACTGACGCGTTGAAGACGGTTTAACAGGAACCCAGGGCACCATTGGGCGGTGACATCCGCCTCGACGGCCCGCCGAGTGCGGCCCGGTTCCCTGGAGGTAGTGCTCGTAAGCCTCATCGCGCTGGCGGTATTCGCCGGCGCGATGAGCGCGTTCGTGGCCGGCCGACCGAAGCTCAGCGTCGCCGCGACGGTGTTCTGTGGAGTCTTCGTACAGGCGTTGCCCTTCCTGGTGCTCGGGGTGGTACTGAGCGGACTCATTGCGGCGTTCGTCAGCACCGAGCGGCTCAGCCGGTGGCTTCCTCGTCGCCCTGCGCTGGCGGTCGCCGTCGCCGGGGTCGGCGGGGCCGCGCTACCGGGCTGCGAATGCGGGTCGGTTCCCATGGCGCGCAGGCTGTTTGGGCTCGGCACCAACGGCGCGGCGGCGTTGGCCTTCATGTTGTCCGCGCCGGCGATCAATCCCGTGGTGCTGATCGCCACCGCGGTGGCGTTCCCCGGTCAACCAGCCGTGGTGGTGGCCCGCTGCGTCGCGTCGCTGGCCACCGCCTTCACGATGGGGTTGTTGTGGTCGCGCTTCGGGCGCGCCGAATGGGTCACCCGCCACCTACCGACGCCACCGGAGGGCGAGGCGTCCCGTTGGACGGTGTTCAGCGAGGCCGCCCGCCACGACTTCCTGCAAGCCTCGGCGTACCTGGTGCTGGGGGCTGCGGCCGCTGCCGCGCTGCGAGTGTTGGTGCCGCCGTGGATGTTCGAGCGGCTCGCCGGGCACCTGATGATCGGGGTGCCGATCATGGCGGTGCTCGCCGTGGTGCTGGCGCTGTGCTCGGAGGCCGACGCGTTCGTGGCGGCCAGCCTGACGATGCTGCCGCTCGTGCCGCGGCTGGTGTTCCTGGTCGTCGGCCCCGCCGTCGACGTCAAGCTCGCCGCGATGCAGGTGGGTATGTTCGGGCGCGCGTTCGCTGCGCGGTTCGCGCCGGCCACCTTCGTCGTGGCGACCGTCATCGCCACGGTCGTCGGGCTGGTCCTGCTGGGGCGTGGCGCGTGAGCCGGGTGACCCAGCACCTGGTGCTTCTGCTGGTCGGGCTGAGTACCGCGGTGATGTTGGTCAAGGGCACGTATCTGAACTACGTGCGGCCGGCATTGCTGCCGTGGTTGATCGCCGCCGCTGCGGTGCTCGTGGTGCTCGGGCTGACCGGTGTCGTCAGCGACCTGCGCAGGGTGGCCGCCGACCACGACGAACACGGGCACGCCCACCAGACGTGGTTGACCTGGGTGCTGCTGGTGCCGATTGCGTTGGTCGCGTTCGTGGTGCCCCCACCGCTCGACGCGCGCGGCGCCAACCCGCCCCCTGCGGCGGTCAGCGCACCCAAGCCCCGGGCCTTCCCCGCGCTGCCTCCCGGCCCCGCACCGGAGGTCTCACTTCCGGAGACCGTCATGCGGGCGGCGGCCGACTCGACCCACTCACTGGATGGCCGGACGATCACGTTGACCGGGTTCACGGTGGGGCAGGCGGGGGGAGTGGACCTGGGCCGGGTCGTCATCGTCTGCTGCGCCGCCGACGCCCAACTGGCCCGCGTGCACCTGACCGGCTCCGCCGCTGCGGCCGCCGCGGGCCAGCCGGAGGACACCTGGATGCGGGTCACCGGGATGATCCAGCCCGGCTCCTCGCATCCCGAGGACGGCTTCGTCCCCACGATGGTGGTCGCCAGCGCGGTTCCCGTCGCCAAGCCGAAGAACGCCTACGCGTACTGAGTCCGGCCAAGCGGTGCCGACCCCGGGTCGCTGCGCTCTGTCAGCCGGGCAGGGCACGATGGGCCCATGACAACCCGGGCTGACGCGCAGGCGATCCTCGAACAGCTGGCCGGACCCGAGGCCACGTTGCGCGACGACCAGTGGACGGCCATCGAGGCGTTGGTCGTGCAGCGCCGGCGGGCGCTGGTCGTCCAACGCACGGGGTGGGGCAAGTCGGCGGTCTACTTCATCGCGGCCAAACTGCTGCGCGCGTCCGGGCATGGCGCCACGGTCATCGTCTCGCCGCTGTTGGCGCTGATGCGCAACCAGGTGGCCGCCGCCGAGCGGGCCGGGGTACACGCCGCGACCATCAACTCCAGCAACATGACCGACTGGGCCGAGATTCACGAGCGGGTACGCGGCGGTGAGCTCGACGTGCTGCTGGTCAGTCCGGAACGGTTGAACAACCCCGACTTTCGCGATGAAGTGTTACCCGCGCTGGCCCACGACGCAGGTCTGGTGGTGGTGGACGAGGCGCACTGCGTCTCGGACTGGGGCCACGACTTCCGGCCCGACTACCGGCGCATTCGCACCTTGATCGCCGAACTCGGTTCCGACGTCCCGGTGCTGGCCACCACGGCCACCGCCAACGACCGGGTGGTCAGCGACGTCGCGGCTCAGCTGGGGGTCGGAGGACACGACACGCTGGTGCTGCGCGGAGGGCTGGATCGCGAATCGCTGCGATTGTCGGTGGTGGCGGCGGGCAATCCGGCGCAACGGACGGCTTGGCTTGCCGCACAAATTGATTCGCTTCCCGGATCGGGGATCGTCTATACGTTGACAGTCACGCAGGCGCGCGACGTGGCGACGCTGCTGCGCGAGCAGGGCCACGCGGTGCAGGCTTACACCGGTGCCACCGAGGCCGCCGAACGCGAGCAGTTCGAAGCGGACCTGTTGGCCAACCGGGTCAAGGCGCTGGTCGCCACGTCGGCGCTCGGCATGGGTTTCGACAAACCCGATCTCGGCTTCGTGGTGCACCTCGGTGCGCCGTCCTCGCCGATCGCCTACTACCAGCAGGTCGGCCGTGCAGGCCGCGCCACTGCGAGCGCCGAGGTGATTCTGCTGCCCGGCCGCGAGGACCAGGACGTCTGGCGGTACTTCTCGTCGGTCGCGTTTCCCTCGGAACGCATGGTGCGCAACGTGATCGACGCGCTCGAACCGGACCGTCCGCAATCGACGCCCGCCCTGGAACCACTCGTCGACCTCGGCCGGACGCGGTTGGAGATGGTGCTCAAGGTGCTCGACGTGGACGGCGCGGCGCGGCGGGTCAAGGGCGGTTGGATCGGCACCGGGCAGCCCTGGTCCTACGACGAACCGCGCTATCGCAAACTCGAGGAAGCACGCAAGCGCGAGCAGCAGGCCATGCTCGACTACCAAGCCACCGACGAATGCCGGATGACGTTCCTGCGCCGCCAACTCGACGATCCCGAGCTCGGCGCCGACGAGCGCTGCGGCCGTTGTGACAACTGCACGGGAGTGCGGGCCAGCGCCGCGGTCGACGAGGCCGCCGCGGAGCGCACCAGAGCGCGGCTGATGCAGCCGGGGGTCGAGCTCCAGCCGCGCAAGCAATGGCCTTCGGGGCTGGCCAAGCTCGGCGTCGCGCTCAGCTTCAAGATCGTGCCCGGGCCCGCGCCGGGACGCGTCATCGGCCGGCTGACCGACCTAGGGTGGGGCGTCCGACTCCGGCAGCTGCTGGCCCAACCCGACGGCGAAGTGGCCGACGACGTCGTGCAGGCGGCAGTCAAGGTGCTGGCTTCCTGGGACTGGGCGGCCCGGCCGAAGGCGGTGCTGGCGCTGGACTCGGACCGCCACCCGTTGCTGATCTCGTCGCTGGCGCGCGAGCTGGCCCGGCTGGGGCGACTGACCGACCTCGGCGTCCTGCAGTACGCGCCCGAGCGCAAGCCGGTGACCGCGGCGAACTCCGCCTACCGAGTCGCCGCGCTGAACGGCTCCTGGTTGTCACCCGACCCGGACGCCATCGCCGCCGTAGACGGCCCCGTATTGCTGGTCGACGACCTCTCCGACACCGGGTGGACGTTGACGATGGCCGCCCGCGTCGTCCGCGCCGCAGGTGCGCCCGACGTGCTTCCGTTCGCGCTGGCCAGCACCAACTGATTCGCTCACCGGTAACGCCGCCGCGGGTGCGGGCGAATCCTCTTGCAGTGGCCGGGGAGAAGTTCGTGTGCGGCCCGAACCAAGGAGACAATCCA
>JAHFVB010000377.1 GCA_023264755.1 Mycobacterium sp.
GTCGTGGACGGAACGAAGGTCACCGGGGTGCACGCCGAACGCGACGGTGTGTCCTTCGAGATCACCGCGCCGATCGTGGTCAGTGACATCGGGCCAGCCGCGACCATCGGTCTACTCGGCGCCGACAACGTACCCGAGGACTACCGCGAACTGGTGCGCAAGGGTGATCGGCCGACCGCGATGATCTCGGTGAACTTCGCTAGCCAGGAACGCCTGATCGCGGCGCCGGGCATGTTGAGCTTCGCCAAATCGCGCCGGTTGGCCTACATCGCCAACTTCACCGACATCTGCCCGGAGATGGCGCCGGAGGGCTGGCACCTCTACGTCGGTACGTCGGTGCCCAAGCCGTCGGTCGGTGATTTCGACGAGCAGGCCGAGACCGAGCTGCTGATGGAAGACCTCCGGGACACCATCGATGGATTCGACACCCGCGCGAAGATCCTCAACGTGGCGATCACCCGCGACGGCTGGCCTCCGCAGCGAGCGGTGGCCGGCTTCGACCTGCCGCGTGATACGCCGTTCGAAGGGTTGTGGAACGTCGGCGACGCCGTCAAGGAATACGCCAACGGTGGCACGACGGCGTGCGCCGAGACGGCGCAACTCGTCGTCGACGAGATCGCGGCGACGTTCTCACTGACCAGCAGCAGTTAGTTCGGGCGTAGCGAGCCGCATTTGGCGGCGTCGCCGGTAGTTTGCCGGCGGCGCCGCCGTTGGGCGTCGAGCTCGCTCGTGTCAGGAGCGACTGCCGACCTTGACTGTGCCGTGCCTCATACGTACTATATTTTTTAATCCGAAATAAGTTTCTCGCGGATGTCCAATGGAGAGGGAACGATGGGGTTCAAGAGCTCTGAAGAAGTCACCAAGTACATCGGCGGCATCTTCGAAAATGCCTTCAATGATCCGGAGATCGGACCCAAGCTGGTAGAGACGGGCTTGGTGGTCGCCTTCGACTTCACCGATCCGGAAGCCCAGGTCATCATCGACATGCCCAACCAGTCGGTCAGCGGCGGTGGCGCCGGGGTGCCGTCGCCCTCGGCCACCATGTCGATGACGGCCGATCTGGGCAATGCCTACTGGCAGGGCAAGGTCAACCTGCCGATGGCGATGGCGAAGCGAAAGATCAAGGTTGACGGCAACGTCGCGAGTTTGCTGAAACTGGCGCCGCTGGGCAAGAAGCTCTACGGCGAATACATTCAGCGGCTGAAGGACGACGGCCGCGACGACCTGATCGTCTAGTCGAAGAATGTATCCAGGAACGCACGCCGCCACCGCGCCCGAGCGCCCGGCGGTCATCATGGCAGAGTCGGGTTCGACCGTGACGTACGGCCAACTGGACGAGAATTCCGCCCGCTTGGCGGCCGCGCTGCGGCAACTGGGCCTCGGGCCCGGTGACGTCATCGCGGTCATGTCCGACAACGCGCCGGAGGCCTTCGAAATATATTGGGCCGCCGTACGTTCCGGCCTCTACGTCACCTTCGTGAACTGGCACCTGTCGCCGGCCGAGGCGGCCTACATCGTGACGGACAGTGGGGCCCGGGTGGTGTTCACCTCCGCCGGGGTCGCGTCCCTCGGCGAGGAGGTCGCCACGCTGGCACCGGGGCCGCAGCACTGGTTCGCCTTCGGCGGAGCAGTTCGAGGGCACGACTCCTACCTCGAGCTGTTGGCGCAGGCGGGACCGCGATTGACCGACCAGCCCCGGGGATCGGAGATGTTGTACTCCTCGGGCACGACCGGCAGGCCCAAGGGCATCAAGCCGCGGCTGCTGCCCATTCAGGTCGACGAACCCGGCGAGAGCGTCACCGCCCTTTTGCAGTACGGGTTCGGCTTCACCGCCGACGATGTCTACCTGTCGCCGGCTCCCGTTTACCATGCGGCGCCGTTGAAATGGTGCGCGGCCGTGCAGGCGCTGGGTGGAACCGTGGTGGTGATGGACCGGTTCGACGCCGAGGGTTCCCTCGCAGCGATCCAGCGGTACAAGGTCACCGCGCTGCAGATGGTGCCCACCATGTTCGTGCGTCTGCTGCAGTTGCCCGAAGAGACTCGCGCGTCCTACGACACGTCGTCCCTGCGCCTGGCAGTGCACGCGGCGGCGCCGTGTCCGCCGGACGTCAAGGACGCGATGATCGACTGGTGGGGGCCGATCCTCGCCGAGTACTACGGGGCCACCGAAGGCCATGGCGTCACGCTGATCAGCACGCCCGAGTGGCAGAAGAAGCGGGGATCGGTGGGCAAGGCCGCGATCGGTGTCGTCCACATCTGCGATGACGATGGCGTGGAACAGCCCACCGGTAAGCCCGGTGTCATCTACTTCGAGCGCGACGAGCCGCCGTTCACCTATCACAACGATCCCGAAAAGACTTCCGAGTCACGGCATCCCGAGCACGACAACTGGGCCACCGTCGGCGATATCGGCTACCTCGACGAGGACGGTTATCTCTTCCTCACCGATCGCAAGGCGTTCATGATCATCTCCGGGGGAGTGAACATCTACCCGCAAGAGGTCGAGAACGTGCTGGCGATGCACCCCCAGATATACGACGTAGCCGTGATCGGCATCCCCCATCCCGAGATGGGGCAGGAGGTCAAGGCGGTCGTCCAGCTACGTGATGGTGAGTCGCCGTCCGACGAACTCGCCACCGAGATCATCGATTACGTGCGTGAGCGGCTGGCGCGCTTCAAGGCGCCGCGCTCGGTCGACTTCGTCGGCGAACTGCCCCGGTCAGCCACCGGGAAGCTCGTCAAACGCAAACTGCAAGAACGTTATACGGAGGCAAACGCATGACAACTGAGGCAACCGAGAAGGCCAGTTCGATTCCGGTGGATCGTCCGCCCTTCGATCCGGTGGACATCTCCAAGCTCGACTTCTGGGCGCAGAGCTTCGACGAGCGGGAAGCCGCGTTCAAGGTACTGCGTGACGAGCGGCCCGTCAGCTGGCATCGCCCCATCGAGGGTTCCATGATGGAACCCGAGATCGACGGTGTCTGGGTGGTGACCCGCCACGAGGACGTCTGCTACGTAAGCAAGCATCCTGAGCTCTTCTGTTCCGGCCAAGGCATCACCTTCGAATCCGTTCCGGAGGAGATGCTCGAGGCCACCCAGTCATTCCTGGGCATGGATGGCACCAAGCACGCCAGTCTGCGGAAACTGGTCAGCTCGGTGTTCACACCGCGCCAGGTCGCAAAGATCCAGGATCAGATCCGGCATCAGGCGACGACGATCGTCGACGATCTGCTCAAGACCAAGGAAGGCGACTTCGTCGAGCAGGTGTCCAAGCGCCTGCCGATGTGGACCATCTTCGACATGCTCGGTCTGCCCGAGGAGCAACGTGACGAAACGGCGCGCTTCGCCGAGGAGATAGTCGGGTGGGCTGATCCCGAGGTGGCCGCCGGTCGCGAACCCGGTGAGGTCCTGACCGAATCGCTGGTCGGTCTGTTGCAGACCGGGATGGGCCTGGCCGAGGCACGTCGCGCGAAACCCGAGAACGATTTGATGACGTCGTTGGTCCAAGCCGAGGTCGACGGGCGCATGCTCACCGATGACGAACTCGGTCCGTTCTTCGTTCTGCTCTCGGTGGCCGGTAACGACACCACCAAGACGACCACGACTTTCACCACCATCGCGTTGGACCGATTCCCGGAGCAGAAGGCCCTGCTGCGCAACGATTTCGACGGACACATCAAGCCGGCCATCGAGGAGTTCATCCGCTGGGCGTCGCCGGTGATGACGTTCCGGCGCACCGCGACCCAGGACACCGTGTTGGGCGGTCAGCACATCCGAGAAGGCGACTGGGTCACCATGGTGTACTCCTCGGCGAACCGCGACGAGCGCGTATTCCACAATCCGGGCGTCTTCGACATCACTCGTAGCCCCAACCCGCACGTCGGATTCGGCGGCGGCGGACCGCACTACTGCATGGGCAGTTTCATGGGCAAGATGCAGCTCGAATCTATCTTCCGGGAACTCATCACGCGCGCCCCGAATCTGCGGGTCGGCGAGCCCGAATTCCTGACCGGCAACTTCATCACCGCGGTCAAGTCCCTGCCTTACACCCTCGACTAGGAGATACACATGACCGACTTCAGCGGAAAGCGTTTCGTCGTCACCGGTGCCGCATCCGGCATCGGCAACGCCGTCGCAGAGCGGTTGCTCTCCGCAGGTGCCGAAGTGACCTCGCTGGACCGCAACACCCCCACCGCCGCCGTGACACGCCATGTCGAGGTGGACCTGGCCAACCCCCGGAGCATCGATGCCGCCCTCGAGCAGCTGGAGGGCACATATGACGGGTTGTTGAACGTCGCCGGTATCCCGGGCACGGCACCGGCTGATCTGGTGCTGGCCGTCAACACCCTCGCCGTCCGCCACCTGACTGAGGCATTCTTCGAACGCCTCAACCCCGGCGGCTCCGTGGTGATCGTGTCCTCGACGGCCGGTTTCGGTTGGCCGGCACGGCTGGAGACCATCCGCGACCTGCTCGCCACCGACACGTTCGAAGAAGGCGCCGCCTGGTTCAAGGCCAATCCGCAGCAGGGCAACGCCTACAACTTCTCCAAGGAGGCCACCACCGTCTACACCATGACGATGGGTCTTGCCCTCGTGCAGATGGGTCTTCGGATCAATGCGGTGCTACCCGGTCCGGTGGAGACGCCGATCCTCGTCGATTTCGAAGAATCGATGGGCAAGGACAACCTCGACGGTGTCAAGGAACTGCTCGGCCGGCACGCGACGCCGGACGACATCGCCTCGGCGGTGCTGTTCCTCGCCTCCGATGACGCGCGTTGGATCAACGGCGAGGCGCTGATCGTCGACGGCGGCATCAGCGGCGCGGTCCTCTCCGGTGTCGTTGCGGCACCAGAGATCTGAGCCGGGACGTGTCGATTCAGGCGCCCGCCGGGCGTGCTCCGCAACGCGGCGAAACGGCAGAAGTGTTCGACCTCGCCGAGCTTCGGCAGGTCTTCGGTACCGGTCGCACGCGCGAGGTGGCTTGGCGGCTCCGTCAACTGGAGGCCATCGAGCGCTTGTGCGACGAACGGGAATCGGAGATTGCCGCAGCCCTGCACGCCGATCTCGGCCGCCCGGCCGTCGAAGCGTGGCTCGGTGACATCGCCTCGACCAAGGGCGAGGCCGCCTTTGCCCGCAAGCACCTGAAGTCGTGGATGCGGCCACGCCGTCAGTCGCTGCCCCTGGCCCAACTGCCCGGACGTAGCTGGGTGCAGCATGATCCGCTGGGCGTCGTCCTGATCATCGGGCCGTGGAACTACCCGGTCTACCTGAGCCTGGGCCCACTGGTCGCCGCCGTGGCGGCCGGCAACTGCGCGGTGATCAAGCCATCGGAGCTGGCTCCCGCCAGCTCAGC
>JAHFVB010000378.1 GCA_023264755.1 Mycobacterium sp.
TTCAGTGTTTGCTGGAAGGCGCGTTCAGGCCTCTGGGGCAGGTGCCAGCAGTTCGGCTCGGATGCGCACGTACCGCTCCAGGAAGGCGCGCTCGTCGAGGCGTTTGCGGCGCAGCCACCCGGTGACTTCGTCGTTGCACTTGCTCGCGTTGCACGCAGCGCAGGCCGGCACCACGTTGTCGATCGTGTACCGGCCGCCGCGGGATATCGCCATGACGCAATCCCGCTGCAGCGGGCGGTCGGCGGCCCCGCAGTAGGCGCAACCGTTCCAGGCCGTCTTGATCGCCGTCCACTGCGCAGGGGTGAGGTCGTTCACGACGGCGTTCACCCGGCGCTGACGCCTGCGGGCCGCTCGGGTCCGACGGCTGTTGGTGGTTGCCACCCCCAGATCATGCGATGTCGGCACGCACAACCGGAGCCCCGCGAGCGGCGTGTCGCGCACGCTCGCGGGAGGGGGCTAGCCGACGTCGAAGGCGCGCGCCCGCAGCGACCGTTCGACGCCGGCGCGCCCCTCGAGCACCAGTCGGCGCAGCGCGGGCGGCACCTCGGGATCGGACAGGAAGCGGTCGGCTGCGTCGAGCGCATCCTGACTGATGTCCCACGACGGGTACAGCCCGATGACCACGGTCTGGGCCACCTCGCTGGACCGCCGCTGCCACACTCCCGAGATCGAGTCGAAGTACTTGGCGGTGAACGGCGCCAACAGCTCGCCCTGCCCTAGGCGGGCGAATCCGCCGACGATCGACCGAGTGGTGATGTTGGCCAGCGTGTCGTCCTCGACCACCTGCTGCCACGCTGCTTCCTTGACCGCAGCCTGCGGGCGGGCCGCCGCCGCGGCGGCCGCGTTGCGCTTGCCTGCTGCGGTCGGATCCTGCTGCGCCTCGGCGTCGAGGAACGGCGTGGCCGGGCCGTCGGCGTCGAGGTCGCCGCTGGCGGCCAGTGCGGTGACGATGCGCCAGCGCAGATCGGTGTCGATGACCAGGCCGGGCAGGTTCACCGCCGCCGGCTCGTTGTCCAACAGCGTGGCGAGCACCGCGACGTGGTTGCGCGACAGCACCGACGTGCACAGTGCGTTCACGAAGGCCAGCTGGTGGTCCGAGCCCGGAGCCGACTCGCGCGCCAGGTCCAGCAGTCGGTCGCCGAACGCCGGCCAGCCGTTCTCGGCCGCCCACTGCGGGTCTGCGTAGGATCCGATGGCCGTCTGAGCTTGCAGCAGGAGTCGCTGCGCGACACCGACTTCCGACTCTGCCTGCACCCCGCTCATGACCAGGGCGACGAAGTCGCGAGCCTTCAGCTCGGCATCGCGCGTCATCTCCCAGGCGGCCGACCAGGCGAGCGTGCGGGGGAGCGGTTCGGCGATGTCGGCGATCCGGCTCAACACGGTGTGCAGCGAATCCGGGTCCAACCGCAACGAGCAGTAGGTCAGGTCGTCGTCGTTGACCAGGATCAGCTTGCCCCGCGAAACCCCTTGCAGTGCAGGCACGTCGGTGCTCTCGCCCTCGACGTCGAGTTCCTCGCGGTGCACGCGCACCAACTTGCCGCTGCCATCGTCGTCGTAGACCCCGACGGCCAGCCGGTGCACGCGGGTCTCGCCGGCTCCGGGCGCCGCGCCGCTCTGGCTGATCGCGAACCGCGTGAACTTGCCGTCACCGTCCACGTCGAAGTCGGCGCGCAGCGTGTTCAGGCCCGTGGTCTTGAGCCACTGCCGGCCCCAGTGGGACAGGTCGCGGCCCGACGACTTCTCCAGTGCGCCAAGCAGATCGCTGAAGGTCGCATTCGCGAAGGCATGGTCACGGAAGTAGGAGCGCAACCCTGCCAAGAAGGACTGCAGGCCTACGTACGCCACCAGCTGCTTGAGCACGCTGGCGCCCTTGGCGTAGGTGATGCCGTCGAAGTTGACCTCCACGGCGTGCAGATCGGGAATGTCCGCGGCCACCGGGTGGGTCGACGGCAACTGGTCCTGCCGGTATGCCCAGGACTTCTCGACGTTGGCGAAGGTCGTCCAGGCCTGCTTGTACTCGGTGGCCTCGGCCTGGCACAGCACGGATGCGAACGTGGCGAACGACTCGTTGAGCCACAGGTCGTCCCACCACGTCATGGTGACCAGGTCGCCGAACCACATGTGGGCCATCTCGTGCAGCACCGTCTCGGCGCGCCGCTCGTAGGAGTACCGGGTGACCTTCGACCGGAAGACGTAGTCCTCCAGGAACGTCACCGCTCCGGCGTTCTCCATGGCGCCCGCGTTGAACTCGGGCACGAACAGCTGGTCGTACTTACCGAACGCGTATGGCACGCCGAAGTTCTGGTGATAGAAGCCGAAGCCCTGCTTGGTCTCGGTGAACAGGCGCTCGTCGTCCATGAACTGTGCGAGCGAGCTGCGGCAGAAGATGCCGAGGGGAATGTCGCCGTGCTCGTCGGTGTAGACGTCGTCCCACCGCGCATACGGACCCGCGATCAGCGCGACCAGATACGTACTCATGCGAGGGGTCGTCTGGAAGGTGTGCACCCCGCCCTCGACGCTCGTGGTGGCGCCGTTGGAGATGACCTGCCAGTGCGCGGGCGCGGTGACGCTGACGTCGAAGGTGGCCTTCAAATCCGGCTGGTCGAAGCAGGCGAACATCCGCTTGGCATCGGCGGTCTCGAACTGCGAGTACAGGTAGACCTCGTCGTCGACCGGGTCGACGAAGCGGTGCAGCCCCTCGCCGGAGTTGGAGTAGAGGCAGTCCGCCTCGACGACGACGACGTTGTGCGCGTCCAGTCCTACGAGCGGGATGCCGGTGGACTCGTCGTAGCCCGATACGTCGATCGCGACTCCGTTGAGCGTCGCGCTGCGTACCGCGTCGGCGGCGATGTCGATGACCGTGTCCGCGCCCGCGAGTGCGGAGAACTCGACGGTCGTCGTCGACCGGAAGGTGCGCTCGCTGGCCCCGCCGGAACCGTCGGTCAGGTCGAGCACGATGCGGTAGGAGTCAACGGTGACGAGTGCGGCCCGTTCGGCGGCCTGGTCGCGGGTCAGATTGGGAAGTGCCACGTCGTCCAACATTAGTCGGCGCGCGGGAACATTGTTCGGACGTGCACGGTTGTCCTGCGCGGGAGTGTGCCCTCGCCGAGCTGAGAGGATCTGTTCCATGGCTGATAAATCCGCTGAAAGAGATCGGGCTGGATTCTGGTTCGATCCGCTCTGCCCGTGGTGCTGGATCACCTCGCGCTGGATTCTCGAAGTCGAGAAGGTCCGCGACATCGAGGTGGAGTTCCACGTGATGAGCCTGGCGGTGCTGAACGAAGGTCGCGACCTGCCCGAGCAGTACCAGGAGCTGATGAAGAAGGCCTGGGGCCCGGTACGCGTGGTCACGGCCGCCGAGCAGGCCAAGGGACCGGAGATTCTGAGTCCGCTGTACACGGCAATGGGCACCAAGATCCACAACGAGAACAACAAGGACTTCGAGGACGTCATCAGGACCTCCCTCGAAGAAGTGGGGCTGCCCGCCGAGTTGGCGGAGGCGGCGACGAGCGACAAGTTCGACGAGATCCTGCGCAAGAGTCATCACGCCGGCATGGACGCAGTGGGCGACGACGTCGGTACGCCCACCATCCACGTCAACGGCGTCGCGTTCTTCGGCCCGGTGCTATCCCGCATTCCGCGGGGTGAAGAGGCGGGCCGGCTGTGGGACGCCTCGGTGATCTTCGCTTCCTACCCCCACTTCTTCGAGCTCAAGCGCACGCGCAACGAGGCTCCCGAATTCGACTGACGGCCGCGGCTTCGGCGAGCGTGCCGCTCGTCGGGCGTCGGTAGGATTCGCCCATGCCGTTGCAAAACGGAGCGATGTTCGCCGGATACACCGTGCGGCGCATGCTCGGCTCCGGGGGAATGGGCGAGGTCTACCTCGTCGACCACCCCCGGCTGCCACGGCACGACGCGTTGAAGGTGCTCCGCGAAACCGCCACGGCGAACCCGGACTTCCGCACGCGCTTCAACCGGGAGGCTGAGCTGGCCGCCTCGTTGTGGCACCCGCACATCGTGGGGTTGCATGATCGCGGCGAGTTCGAGGGTCGACTGTGGATCACGATGGACTACGTCGAGGGCACCGACGCCGCCCGTCTGCTCAAGGACCGCCATCCGCATGGGTTACCGCTCGATCAGGTGGTGGCCATCGTGGAAGCCATGGGGTCGGCGCTCGACTACGCGCATCAGCGTGGGCTGCTGCACCGCGACATCAAGCCGGCCAACCTCCTGCTCACCGACGGGCAGGGAGTCGACCGTCGCATCCTGTTGAGCGATTTCGGCATCGCGCGCCAGATCGGTGAGGTCAGCGGGCTCACGGCCACCAATCACGCGATGGGCACGGTGGCCTATTCCGCCCCGGAGCAATTGATGGGCGGCCACATCGACGGACGCTCCGACCAATATGCATTGGCCGCGACCGCATTTCGGCTGTTGACCGGCGAGTCACCCTATCGGGAACCCAACCAGGTGGCGGTCATCAGTCAGCACCTGCACGCCCCGCCGCCGCGCGTGAGCGAGCGGCGCCCCGAGTTGGCCCCGCTGGACCCCGTGCTGATCAGGGCGATGGCCAAGGATCCGCGGGACAGGTTCCCGACGTGCAGTCAGTTCGCCCGGGCGTTCGCCCAGCAGGCCACGGTCGTCAACGCCGAGCAGACCACGTCGGTCAACGCCCAGCAAGCCTCGGCGGTCAAGGCCCAGCCGACCACGGTCGTGACCGCTCGGCCGGGCTGGCGGCCGCCGCCACCGCAACCACGGGCCGGGGCGCCCGTCGGCCCGTACGTGCACCCGGCGGCATGGGTGCCCACGGGGCCACCGCCGCCGCCGGGGTTGGTCAGCAACCAGATGGCGTTCGCTCCACCGTCGCGGCCCTCGCGGTGGCGGCTGGCCGTCATCGCCGGTGTGGTGGCGGTCGTACTCGTCGCCGTCGGGGTGATCGTCGCACTGAACGTCGGCGGTGACGAAGACTCCGCCGCCGGGTCGGCGACGCCGACGATGCGCCCGGCCACCACGTCACGCCGGGACGGTGCGGGCACCACCGGTGCGACCCCGACGGCGTTTCCCATGCCCACCCTGGTGGGCCAGCCCGGCAACTACCAGACCATCCAGACCTACATCCAGCAGCAAGGCATCCAGGAAGTCAGTCAGCACCGCGGCGACACCAGTGCGCCGACGGTCTTGACCCCGATGCCGGACGGCTGGCGGGATGCAGGTCCGGAATCGCCCAACTTCGCTTACCAAACGCTGCTCTACGACGGCGCGGAGGCCCCGAACTCCCGGCCGTACGTGGTCGTCGTGCTGTCCAAGTTGGTCGGCGACGTCGACCCGGCGAAGGTCTTCGCGCTG